>NZ_JBFRKT010000009.1:18526-190794 GCF_041469545.1 Vibrio sp. 10N.286.49.C3 | reverse complement strand
CTCTTCTCTTCTCTTCTCTTACTAGCTTGGTACAAACACTTTTGTGTATCACACAAAGAAAAAGCCCAATCTACGACAGATTGAGCTTTGGGATGCATATTCTTGATAAATACTATTCAGTGATTACTGGGACTTCTTCACTGTAAAGCGGTTCGCCCTGCATAATGCTGATTTCAACACGACGGTTTAAGCTACGTTGCCATTCAGTATCGTTCGGCTCTACTGGCTCTGTATCGGCCATACCGCGAACTCTTAAACGTTGATGAGAGAAACCACGGACCTTTTCCATCTCTTGAGCCACAGACACCGCACGCTGCGATGATAAGTCCCAATTAGAACGGTAAAGCTCAGAATCAAGACGTTGATTATCAGTATGCCCAGAGATTCGGACAATGCCCGGAACATCTTTCACTAACTCGGCAACCTGTCTCACCAAAGGTCGGAACTTAGGTTGTAGGAAAGCAGAACCCGACGGGAATGCGCCTTTTTCACGAATTCGAATCACAATTTGCTGGCCAAGGTTTTCCACCTCAATCGCGCCTTGGTCGATCTCTCGCTCCAACGCCTTCTTGATGCTCTCCATCAAGGTTTCCATCTCTTGAGACTGTTCTTGAGCTTGCTGTTGCTGCTGATCTGATTCTGAGTTTTGGTTGTTGTGCGCAGAAACTTCTGCTGATTTACCACCCGTCATCTTGCCCTGATCACGCATTGTACCGCCAGCACGCTCAGATTCCCCTTCATGAAACTCGAGAGTTTGCTGCGTAATATCAATGGTTTGCTGCATGATTACATCAATAGGCGTCGGTTCTGGGCGACCAGGACGAAACTCCTGCGCAATAATGCTGGTACCTTTAGGAATGTCTTTTACTTCCAAGCGGTTTTGTACACCAAACGCGAATTTCATTGAGCCTGCGATCTGTTTAAATTTCAGTACGTCCATCTCAGAGAATGAGAGGAGCAGTACAAAGAAACACATCAACAATGACATCAAGTCAGCAAATGTTCCCATCCATTGTGGCAAACCCGGAGGGGGACATTTACATGGATTTTCTTCATCCATTTTTATTCCCCTTAAGCCATTTCACCATCAATCGTACGTTTACCTTCGTTAAGGTAACTCTTCAGGTAACCGTCAATAACTCGTGGGTTTTGACCATCTTGAATCGCGAGTACGCCATCCATCACCAAACGACGATTCAGTGTCTCTTGGTCACGACGTAGAGCAAGTTTGTCCGCGATAGGGAAGAACACCATGTTCGAAAGAATTGCACCATATAGAGTGGTTAAAAGTGCAACCGCCATCGCCGGCCCGATCGCTTTTGGATCATCCATGTTCGAAAGCATGGCAACCAAACCAACCAATGTACCAATCATACCCATTGCGGGTGCAACATCACCAAAAGCTGTAAATACTTTAGCGCCCTGTTCGTGACGTTCTGTGGTTAACGCGATGTCTTTTTGCAGTGCTGCACGCACCACATCACCATCATGGCCATCAACCAATAGGTCGATACCCTTTTGCATGAAACTGTTGCTGATTTCCATCTCTTCAAGTGCTAAGAAACCGCCTTTACGCGCGGCATCCGCCATCTCTACGACTTTAGCAATAAGATCTTCTGGTTCATCGGCTTTAAACATAAATGCTTTACCGGCAATTTTTGCCGCACCAAAGAACTGTCCCATGGTGAATTTCATTAGAACAACAAACGTTGAACCACCAATCACGATCAAAACGGATGTCGTGTCATAGAACATCCCGAGGCTTCCACCTAGGATCATTGCCATAATTACGAAGGCAAATCCACCAATCAAACCTATTAGGGTTGCTAAATCCACTGAGCACTCCTCATGCTTTTTTACAGTTCTACGTCGACGATAATATTCTTATCGGCAAGACTATAAGATCTTTTAGTTAATTCTTCGTCTAAGTATCACACTTTTCGTTTTTGAATCACAACTATTGGCTTACTTTGGACTTATCCAAAGCGTATAAACTCGATAAAGCCACGGTTATTCAATCAAAGTAAATTCAAGCGCCTTAAAAACGAACTTTCTAGCAAAAATTCTTGGTTACATTTGACCATCTTAGCGGCCTAGGGTAACGTTCGTTCATCTTTCCAAACGCAGATTTATTATGGCTACTAAGAAACCTGAAAATATGAGCTTTGAAGCGGCTATCGAAGAGCTTGATGGCTTGGTTGATCAACTAGAAAATGGTGATCTAGCTTTAGATGATGCGCTGAAAAAGTTCGAACGAGGCATCTCCCTCGCTCGTGCTGGTCAAAGTAAACTAAACGACGCTGAACAGCGTGTTAGCATCCTGCTGCAAAATGATGAAAATGCAGAACTGAGTGACTTTAACCCACAACCTGAATAACAAATTGTATGAGATCCCCTATGATCGAGACGTTATTGTCTTATCAAGCACGTAATAACGAGCAACTTAACCTTTGGCTTGATCGCCTGCCACACCAAAATCAGAATCTCATTAACGCGATGCGTTATGGGTTACTTTTAGGCGGCAAACGCGCACGTCCGTTTCTTGTCTACATTACAGGGGAAATGCTCGGTTGCACTGCGGAAGAACTCGACACTCCAGCTTCTGCAATCGAATGCATTCATGCCTATTCTCTGATTCACGACGACCTTCCAGCAATGGACGACGACGAATTGCGTCGTGGCCATCAGACTTGTCACATTAAATACGATGAAGCAACGGCAATTTTAACTGGCGATGCACTACAAACTCTCGCGTTTACTATACTTGCGGAAGGCACATTAAGTGCTGACGGGGAAAGCAATCGCGTTCGAATGATTCAACGCCTAGCAGAAGCGTCTGGTGCACAAGGTATGTGTATTGGACAAGCTCTTGATATTGAAGCTGAAAACCGCTCTGTCACGCTAGAAGAGTTAGAAGAAGTTCACCGCAATAAAACGGGCGCGCTAATGAAATGTGCGATTCGTTTAGGTGCTCTCGCTGCTGGTGAAAAAGCGTTTGAAGTGATGCCTCAATTAGACAAGTTCGCCGATGCCATTGGATTAGCATTCCAGGTTCAAGATGATATTTTAGATATCACTGGCGATACTGAAACTTTGGGTAAGCCACAGGGTTCTGACCAAGAATTGAACAAAAGCACCTACCCTTCTTTGTTAGGTTTAGAGGGCGCTCAAGAAAAAGCGCAAACTCTGCTACAGGAAGCGCTTCAAGCTTTGGCTGCAATCCCATACAATACCCAGTTACTCGAAGAGTTCGCCCGATACGTCATCGAGCGCAAGAACTAAGACAATAAGCGCGCATTACCTATGACTCTTGATATATCAAAGTACCCAACTCTTGCTTTGGCTGATAAGCCAGAGGATTTGCGTCTACTTCCAAAAGAGACGCTTACACAGCTTTGTGATGAATTACGTACCTATCTTCTTAACTCAGTGAGCCAGTCAAGTGGTCACTTAGCATCAGGCTTAGGTACAGTGGAGCTAACAGTTGCTCTGCACTATGTGTACAACACGCCTTTCGACCAGTTGGTTTGGGATGTTGGCCACCAAGCCTACCCACATAAAATTCTTACTGGTCGTCGTGACCGCTTATCGACTATTCGTCAAAAAGATGGACTGCATCCATTCCCATGGCGTGAAGAGAGCGAGTACGACACGCTTTCTGTTGGTCACTCTTCAACATCGATCAGTGCTGGACTTGGTATGGCGATCAGTGCGAAGAAAGAAGGCAAGAATCGTAAAGTCGTCAGTGTGATTGGCGATGGTGCGATCACCGCAGGTATGGCCTTCGAAGCGATGAACCACGCGGGTGATATTCACAATGACATGCTGGTTATCCTGAACGATAACGAGATGTCGATCTCTGAAAACGTCGGTGCGCTAAACAACCATCTAGCTCAAGTTCTTTCTGGCAGTCTTTACACGTCAATTCGTGAGGGCGGCAAGAAAGTGCTATCGGGCGTTCCGCCGATTAAAGAGCTGGTTCGTCGTACAGAAGAACATCTGAAAGGCATGGTTGTCCCTGGCACCATGTTTGAAGAGTTAGGCTTTAACTACATTGGTCCGGTTGACGGTCACGATGTGAATGAGCTGATTAAAACGCTTAAGAACATGAGAGACCTTAAAGGCCCTCAGTTCCTGCATATCATGACCAAGAAAGGCAAAGGCTACGAGCCTGCAGAGAAAGATCCAATCGGTTACCACGGCGTACCGAAATTCGATCCCGCACACTCAAGTCTGCCTAAGAGCACCAGCTCTAAACCAACTTTCTCTAAGATTTTTGGCGACTTCCTGTGTGATATGGCTGCGCAAGATCCTAAGCTGATGGCAATTACGCCAGCAATGCGTGAAGGTTCTGGCATGGTACGTTTCTCGAAAGAGTACCCAGAGCAATACTTCGATGTAGCGATTGCTGAGCAACACGCAGTGACACTAGCAACGGGTATGGCGATTGCGGGTGATAAGCCGATTGTGGCTATCTACTCGACATTCCTACAACGTGGCTACGATCAACTGATCCACGATGTCGCTATCATGGATCTACCGGTTATGTTCGCTATTGACCGTGCAGGTCTTGTTGGAGCCGATGGTCAAACACACCAAGGTGCGTTCGACTTAAGCTTTATGCGTTGTATTCCAAACATGGTGATCATGGCACCAAGCGACGAAAACGAATGTCGCCAAATGCTTTACACTGGTCACCAGCACACAGGTCCAAGTGCCGTTCGTTATCCTCGTGGTAATGGTATGGGCACCGAGATTCAAAGTGAGTTTACTGCGCTAGAGATTGGTAAAGGTCGTATCGTTCGCGAAAGCAAAAAAGCAAAAGATGGCTCGAAAGTCGCTATCCTAAGCTTCGGTACTTTCCTTGAGAGTGCACTTCAAACCGCAGACGCTATCGATGCGACAGTTGCTGATATGCGCTTTGTGAAGCCACTCGATGAAGCTTTGATCAAACAACTTGCTGCAGACTACGATGTACTTGTTACTATCGAAGAAAACGCAATAGCAGGTGGTGCGGGCGCGGGTGTGATTGAATTCTTGATGCAAGAGAAACTACTGATGCCAGTATTGAATCTTGGCCTCCCAGACAAGTTTATTGCTCAAGGTACTCAAGGCGAACTGCATGAAGAGCTTGGCTTAGATGCTAAAGGCATAGAGAACTCTATCTCTGATTACCTTGTTAAATAGCTTTCACAAGCAAACGGTATAAGCAACAAATCAAAAAAGGTTGGCCCTAGGGTCAACCTTTTTAGTATCCGAGACTTAGCTTAATATGCTTGCAACTAAGTCTTAATCCTTTAGCTAACTTAAACTAACCAGCCCGCGAAATGTGCCACTGCGTACAAGGCAACAGCCGCCATAATACCTGCCACAATATCATCAATCATGATACCTAAGCCGCCGTGTACTCGTTTATCTAGCCAGCCAATAGGCCAAGGCTTCACCATATCGAAAAAGCGAAATAGGACAAAACCAGTGAATAACCATTTCCAGTCATCCGTAGGGATATTCAATAAAGGCACTAGACCCATGGTGATCCAAAAGCCCGCAAACTCATCCCATACGATAGAGCCATGGTCGTGTACACCCATATCATCAGATGTCACCTGGCAGATCTTGATACCGATAATACAACTAACAACCACTACTGCGACATAAACAGGAAACGGTAACTGAACCAGCAATAGATAAAATGGAATCGACGCAAGCGTGCCCATTGTGCCTGGAATAATCGGCGATAAGCCACTGCCAAAACCCGTAGCCAATAAGTGCCAAGGATTTTTAAGAGAAATAAGAGAAAGTGGATTTGTCATCAGTTAACCTTAAAGTGATCGTAACCAGTTAAGTTCCAGCTTAGTGGTTCACCATTATTGTGTAATTCAAAATATTCTACAGGTCTTATCTGGCCAATGCAGGTGACTTTTGTACCTGTGTGCGACAAAGCACTTTCCAATGAACCTTTATTCTCTTCCGGCACGGTAAAGCAGAGTTCGTACTCTTCACCACTGGTCAATGCATACTGCTGTGCAGAACCGGTATCAGAAGAGAATTGAAGTAATTCAGCGGAGATTGGTAACGCACTCACATCAATGCTTGCGCCGACCTGAGAACGCTTAAGGATGTGTTTTAAGTCGGCAATAACGCCATCAGAGATATCAATAGCCGATGAAGCTAGGTTCACGAGCGCCTGACCCGCCAATACTCGTGGAGAGCTGATGTAGTGCCTCTCTTCTAGCTCAAGTGCATAAGGCTTAGCTTTGTTCTGTTCTGGGTCTAATATCACCTCTAGCCCAGCTTTGCTGTCACCTAAGTTACCCGTTACGTAAATCCAGTCCCCCACTTTCGCGCCATCTCTGCGTAGTGCTCGGCCTTCTGGCACAAAGCCCTGTACAGTCAGCGTTAAACTCAGCGGCCCTTTGGTCGTGTCACCACCAATAAGTTGAATACCAAAATAGTCTGCAAGTTTGAAGAAGGAATCACAGAAGGGAGCAAGCCATTCTTCATCAACTTCTGGCATGGTTAACGCAAATGAAACCCAGGCAGGCGTCGCACCCATCGCCGCAAGGTCGCTAATGTTCGAAGCCAACGCCTTGTGTGCTACCCATGCCGGATTCGCCTCTGTTAAGAAGTGAGTGCCCGCCACTAAGGTATCCGTGCTGATCGCTATCTCAACATTGCCCGGCGCTTTGACCAAAGCACAGTCATCGCCCGCTGCCAGATGTACATCTTTACGTTGTGGTTGTCGATTTACAAAATATTTTTCAATCAGGTTAAATTCGCCAGACATCACATGCCCTATCTTTAGTCTTCACACAAATCACCGTAATTATTGGTATTACGATAATTTAGTTACAAAAAAGGCCAGCATAAAAGCTGACCTTTAGATTCAATATACGAACGTCTTATTTCTTACGAACGTGCGGTGCAGCTTTATCAAGCACACCGTTAACAAACTTATGGCTGTCTTCTGCTGCGAATACTTTCGCAAGCTCGATAGCTTCGTTGATAACCACTTTGTATGGTACATCTTCGCGACGAGTCATCTCGTACATAGCTAAACGTAGAAGCGCTAGTTCCATCAAATCCAGATCTTGCATAGGGCGAGATACGAATGGACGAAGCTTGCTATCAAGTTCCATGTGGCTAAGAGCAACACCAGTTAGTAAGTCGCGGAAGTATGCAACGTCTGTTTCTGGCATAGCTAGAGCAGGTTCTGCGGCATGATGCTCTTCTTCATCATACTTACCACCAGATAAGAACTGTTCTTCAACGGTAGCAATATTTTCTTTAGTAATTTGCCAAGAATAAATTGCTTGTAGAGCAAATTGACGTGCGTTACGACGTGCGGCTGGTTTCACACTGGCCCCCATTAGGAATCGATTTCAGAAAGAACGTTGATCATCTCAAGTGCGCTAAGTGCGGCTTCTGCACCCTTATTACCAGCCTTGGTTCCTGCGCGTTCAATAGCTTGATCGATCGTATCAACAGTAAGAACACCAAACGCTACTGGAAGAGAAAATTCCAGAGACACTTGTGCCAAACCTTTATTACATTCACTACAAACATAGTCAAAGTGAGGTGTACCGCCACGGATTACTGTACCAAGAGATACAATCGCATCGAACTTACCTGTTTTTGCAACGCGTTGCGCTACAAGTGGAAGTTCTACTGCACCAGGGCAACGAACAACAGTGATGTTGTCTTCGCTTACTTGTCCATGACGCTTTAAAGTATCGATTGCACCAGAAAGTAAACTTTCGTTAATAAAACTGTTGAAACGAGCAATAACGATAGCAATTTTTGCATTTGGCGCTGGGAAGCCACCCTCGATCACTTTCATAAGCCTTCCTTTAACTATTTTCATCAAGTGAGAATCGCCGGATTCTAGCACAAAACTGTGAGCAATATCTAATGCTAATTTAGAAGAACAGACACCGGAGATGTAAAGATGATAACGCAGCACCGCTCTCAACCATATAGGAGCAACCAGTAGTCAAGCTCGTGTATTTAACACGTTTTGAATCGGGCTTAACTACTTTGCTCTTTTGGCAAAACGAATCACCAAAAGAGCCACTGGAATCATCGGTAAATTATGTTGCTATAAACAGAGATATATCGACTTACTCGCAAACATACTCAACAACGTTAAGACCAAAGCCACCTAATGCGTGGTAACGCTTGGTGCTTGAAGAAAGCAGACGCATATCATGAACACCAAGGTCTTGTAGAATCTGAGAACCCACACCAACACGACGAGAAGTACCTTGTTTCTTAGCCATGGTTGGTTGCTCATTCTTATCTTGAGCTTCGAACGTCTTCACTTTATGAATCAAAGAATCAGACGACTCTTCGTTGCCAAGAATAACCAGCACACCGCCTTCATCGCCAATGCGCTTCATCGCTTTATCTAGCGACCAGCTACGCTCTGTACCACGGTCTGAATGAAGCAGGTCAGTGAACGTGTCATGCAGGTGAACACGCACCAAAGGAGCACCTTCGGTTAAGCTGCCTTTTTGCATTGCATAGTGGATCTGGTTATCGATCGTGTCACGGTAAGTCACAAGCTCAAAGTCACCAAACTCTGTTGGCAAATGGCATTGTGCTACACGTTCAATCGTCGTTTCTGTGTTGTTGCGATATTCAATCAAGTCAGCAATGGTGCCTAATTTGATATCGTGTTTTTCAGCGAAGACTTCAAGATCAGGACGACGTGCCATGGTGCCGTCGTCATTTAGGATCTCAACGATAACAGACGCAGGCTCACAGCCTGCTAACCGAGCTAAGTCACAACCTGCTTCAGTATGGCCTGCACGCGTTAGAACACCACCTTCTTGAGCAGTCAGAGGGAAGATATGGCCAGGTTGAACTAAGTCAGCCGCTTTCGCATCTTTCGCCACTGCCGCTTGAACTGTCACTGCACGGTCTGATGCAGAGATACCCGTCGTTACACCCTCAGCCGCTTCAATCGAAACCGTAAAGTTCGTGGTGTACTGTGCATTGTTGTCTTGAACCATAGGGGCTAGACCCATACGGCTTGAACGCTCTTTGGTTAGCGTCAGACAGATTAAGCCACGGCCATACATCGCCATGAAGTTAATCGCTTCTGGCGTCACATGTTCTGCTGCCATGATCAGATCGCCTTCATTTTCGCGATCTTCATCATCCATCAGGATAACCATTTTTCCTAGGCGAATGTCTTCAATAATTTCTTGAGGAGTACTAATTGGCATTGTTCTATATCCTTTGAAATGGTTCTGCTTCCTAGAACCGACACTATTTAAACCTGATGATATTGCTTCGCTTTACAAAGTCTCGCTTAACGCACTTTGTATCAACGGTTAGGCAAAACCATTCTGCTGTAAGAATTCCATCGTTAATCGAGATTCAGGCTCAGACTCTTGCTGCTGACCTTGCAGTAAACGCTCCATGTAACGCGCTAATACATCAACTTCTAGATTCACTTTACGACCGACATTGAATTGGTCGATGGTCGTTTCTGAAGAGGTATGAGGAACGATAGTCAGCTTGAATGCGTTCTTGCGTAAATCGTTCACCGTTAGGCTGATACCATCGACCGTTACTGAACCTTTTTGAGCCACGTATTTTGAGATTTCTGCTGGCATTTCTACCCAGAACTCAATCGCACGACCAACTTGATTACGTTCAACAATCTCACCCACGCCATCAACGTGACCAGACACGATGTGTCCACCGAAACGCGTGGTTGGTAACATTGCTTTCTCAAGGTTAACTTTATCGCCCGCTTGGTAATCGACAAAACCCGTTTTTTTCAGGGTCTCAAGCGAAAGGTCTGCACTGTAGCTGTGGTCGTTATACTCAACAACTGTCAAACACACACCATTGGTAGCGATACTGTCGCCTAACTTAACGTCAGCCATATCAAGCTTACCAACATTAACCGTTACGGTGATGTCTTCTCCGCGGGGAGTGATTGCACTCAATGTACCTACGGCTTCTACAATTCCTGTAAACATTTTAAAACTCTTTTT
Source organism: Vibrio sp. 10N.286.49.C3 (assembly GCF_041469545.1). Lineage (NCBI taxonomy): Bacteria > Pseudomonadati > Pseudomonadota > Gammaproteobacteria > Vibrionales > Vibrionaceae > Vibrio > Vibrio sp. 10N.286.49.C3. The sequence goes on along the minus strand of NZ_JBFRKT010000009.1, from coordinate 180,784 downwards.
GTTGTCAACGACACGTATGCAGTTGGAGTAACTATTTCTACTGTGGTTTCGTTACTATCAGTTTCGAAATACGGGTTTCGCAACAATGCGAATATCCACACCAACCTGTCGAACATCTTTAATTTCTAGGTCAATAACGTCAGACATTGAAGTGAGCCCTAATGCGCCCATCAAACCTCGTCCGTCACTGCCCATAAGTTTAGGTGCTAAATAGAGGATTAGCTCATCCACCAACTGTTCTTCAATCAAGCTTTTTGCCAATGTCGCGCCCGCTTCGACCCAAATATGATCAATATGGTTCGCTGGCAATTGACGCATCAAATCGTGTAAATCAAGCTGACCAGTATCCGTTGTTCTGACCTCAATATCAGCAGAGGTTTCAGCAACTCTCAATACCGAAGTTGGAGTCTGGAATAACTTGAGCTCAGGATACAGTTGATTTTGGCGATCAAGAATCACGCGAATCGGCTGACGCAGCTCGTCTTCAACGTAATTTATTTTGGTACTGCTTGGCAATTCTGCCCAGCGAACATTCAGCGACGCGTTGTCTTCAATCACCGTTTGGCTGGTTGATAGCACCGCGCCTGATTTTGCTCGAAAGTTCTGAACATCACGACGCGCTTCTGGCGATGTGATCCATTGGCTTTGACCATTTTCCAATGCCGTTTGTCCATCAAGGCTAGCGGCCATCTTTAACTGAACAAATGGCATGCCCGTTTGCATACGCTTAATAAATGCAGGATTTAAATCGAGAGCATCTTGCTCTAACAAGCCGATTTCAACCTCAATACCTGCGTCGCGTAGCATCTTGATACCACGGCCTGCGACTTTAGGGTTTGGGTCCTGCATGGCACAAATCACTTTTGAAACTTGAGCCTTAATCAAACCTTCAGCACAAGGCGGCGTTCTACCGTAATGAGAACAAGGTTCAAGTGTGACATAAGCGATCGCACCTTTTGCCTTATCACCCGCCATTCTCATAGCGTGTACTTCGGCATGAGCTTCGCCAGCTTTGGCATGGAAACCTTCGCCAACGATCTGGCCATCGGTTTGCACGATGACACAACCCACATTAGGGTTTGGCGCAGTAGTGTAAATGCCGCGTTTTGCTAACTGAATAGCACGCGACATCATTTGAAAATCTAGGGGAGTAAAGTTTGACATGATTGAGGAGTTAATCCTCTAATTTAGCGATTTCTTCGCCAAACTCTCGGATGTCTTCAAAGCTGCGGTAAACAGAGGCAAAACGGATGTACGCCACTTTATCCAATTCTTTCAATTGGCCCATCACAAGATTACCGATCATCTCGCTTGGTACTTCACGCTCACCAGTTGCACGGAGTTGTGACTTAATCGTACTGATCGCAAGTTCAATTGCATCAGCACTCACTGGCCGTTTTTCTAGAGCGCGCTGCACACCACCGACCATTTTATCTTCATTAAATGGTTCGCGGTTTCCATTCGACTTTATGACTTTAGGCATCACAAGTTCTGCCGATTCGAAAGTCGTAAAACGTTCACTACATGCAAGGCATTGACGGCGACGACGAACCTGATGGCCATCGGCTACCAGTCTTGAATCGATTACTTTAGTGTCGTTCTCTGAACAAAAAGGACAATGCATATCACCTCCAAATAATTGAATATCAGTGTAACGGAATTGCCAAACGTTAGGAAAGAAAAAGGGCCAATTAAGGCCCTTTTGTGTGGTAATTCATTGATTATTGCTACTCGATCGCCATTTCAAAAATGAGCTGAGGAGTAAAATTAACGACCAGCGTTAACCGCGAACTAAATAGTTCGCTTTACCTACCCACTTGTAGCTTGTCAGCTCTTCTAAGCCCATTGGGCCGCGAGCATGTAGTTTCTGGGTAGATACTGCGACTTCAGCGCCTAAACCAAACTGTGCGCCATCTGTAAAACGTGTTGATGCATTCACATAGACTGCAGCTGAACCGACTGAATTAATAAAGCGCTCTGAGCTCTCTAGACTGTTAGTCATAATCGCATCTGAGTGACTCGCGTTGTGTACGCGCATGTGGTCAATCGCTTCTGCAACGTCAGCAACCACTTTCACGCCTAGCGTGTAGCTTAGCCATTCAGTGTCAAAGTCACCTTCAACGGCATCACGTTGGTCTTCAAAACCAGTAAGCAATGATTTTGCACTAGCGTCAGCAACCAAGGTTACTTTGCCTGCTAAACGCTGTGTTAGCTTAGCAAGGAAAGCCTCAGCAACCGCTTCATGCACTAGCAGCGTATCCAATGAATTACATGCAGATGGACGTTGAACTTTCGAGTTTTCAACCACATCAACAGACTTCTCAAGATCAGCGCTCTCATCAACAAAGATATGGCTGATACCGAAACCACCGATGATCACTGGAATGGTGCTGTTTTCTTTACACATTTTGTGCAGACCAGCGCCACCACGAGGAATGATCATATCCACGTAGTCATCCAGTTTAAGCAGTTGAGAGACAAGTTCACGATCGGGTTTCTCGATGTACTGCACAGAAGCCGCAGGAAGTTCCGCTTTCTCTAATGCAGACTGGATTACTTTAACCAGCTCCATGTTTGAGAAGAATGTATCTTTGCCGCCACGTAGGATGCTTGCGTTACCAGTTTTGAGACACAGTGCTGCAATATCGATGGTTACGTTTGGACGCGCTTCATAAATAACACCAACCACGCCAAGTGGTACACGACGGCGAGACAGTGACATACCGTTTTCAAGTACCTTACTGTCAATCTCGCTGCCGACTGGATCATTCAGGCTAATCACGTTACGTACATCGTTAGCGATACCGGTTAAGCGTTCTTCGTTCAGCAATAGACGATCAAGCAGTGCATCAGTCAGACCCGCTTCACGGCCAAGTTCGATATCTTTCGCGTTTGCTTCTAAAATCGTTGTTGCGTTTGCTTCTAGCTCATCAGCGATAATCGCCAATGCTTTATTCTTTTGCGCCGTAGATGCGGTCGCTAGGTGGAAAGCAGCGTCTTTTGCTGCGATACCCATGTTAGTTAAATCCACGTTTAACTCTCCCTAAATTCTGTCTGTCTTTGGATGCAAAAAGGTGATTCGCCTTATCATCACGAGATCACGAACTACTCTTGAATCACAACCAGGTCGTCACGGTGAATGACTTCTGACCCGTAATCGTATCCAAGAATGTCGCCAATATCTTTACTGTGCTTGCCTGCAATTTTTGCTAGGTCTTGGCTTGAATAACTGGCGATACCACGCGCAATTACTTTGCCTTTACTGTCTGTGACTTGGGTGACTTCACCACGAGAGAATTCGCCTTTAACTCGAACAACCCCTTTCGCCAACAAGCTGCTGCCTTTAGTGTTGACTGCGTTTACTGCGCCGTCGTCGACCACAATGTCACCAGCTGAAGCAGGGCCCGCTAGAATCCAGCGTTTACGGTTTTCAAGCGCTTCCGCTAAAGGCAAGAAACGTGTGCCTTGTGGGTTGTCACTCAGTGAGTCAAACACCACATTTTCAGCACTGCCCGCAGCAATAATTACTTCGATGCCAGCGCGACGAGCAATATCAGCCGCCTGCAGTTTTGTCGCCATGCCGCCAGTACCTAACGTAGTACCACTGCCGCCTGCGATCTTGCGCAGTGTGTCATCAATAGTTTTCACTTCTTTGATGAGCTCAGCATTTGGGTCTTTACGAGGGTCAGCCGTAAACAGGCCTTTTTGGTCCGTTAATAGCAAAAGCTTATCAGCACCGCACAAAATACCCACTAAGGCCGACAAGTTATCATTGTCGCCCACTTTAATTTCGTTGGTGGCTACTGCGTCGTTTTCGTTTACTACAGGAATAATGTCGTGCTCAACAAGCGCATTGATCGTGTCACGTGCATTAAGAAAACGCTCGCGATCATCGAGATCAGCACGAGTCAGTAGCATCTGGCCAATCTTAAGGCCATAGATAGCAAACAAAGACTCCCAAACTTGAATCAACTGACTTTGCCCAACTGCCGCAAGCAATTGTTTGCTTGCCATCGAGTTGGGAAGTGCGGGGTAACCAAGGTGCTCACGTCCGGCTGCAATTGCGCCAGACGAAACCATAACCACAGAGTGGCCTTGTTTTTTTAATTCAGCACATTGACGAACCAGCTCAACCATATGAGCGCGGTCTAAAGCCAATGTTCCACCAGTTAAGACACTGGTACCCAGTTTAACAACGACAGTTTTACGCTGTGTTGTTGTCCCGCTTTGATGATTTGTTGTCATGAAGTCTTTTATGGATAAAACAAATAAGAGGTGATGTTTTAGCAATCAAAAGGGGAATTCACAAGCAGAAAAGGTGCGAAATCGCACCTTTTTGCTTTATATAGAAGAGTAACCTTTAAAATCAGACGAATTCGACAGACTCTTCGTCTAACTGAACGCCGATTTCAAATTTCTTTTGAAGTTCATCAACCAGCTTTTGGTGAAAGGCTTCTTGAGTTCGAGAGACCTCAGCGATCGCCTTTTTAGGTAATGGCAAAGGATCCCAGTTACCATCGATGTTGTATTTACCCGTGTTGTACTTCGCCGAAAATCCTTCTTCCGACTTATCCAACTCCAACCACCAGCCCCAAAACTCACGTTCTTCTGGCGATTTTTTATCGTTCACACACACAGACAAGCAATCAAAAATATAGTGGCCTTCTTCTGATTGCGGCTCCCTTAAGTAAGGGCCTATAGCCTTTAAAACATTTAACAAGCGATAATGCGTAGGTTGTTGTGTCACTTCTGACATATTGAATCTCCATTTCAATGTTAAGAATGACGTTACTCAGACTGTTATACGTAGAAACTACGCAATTGATTTTATAAATTATTTCTGAGTATCAGGTACTTACTTTGTACACTTTTCATGCTTAACTAATTTAGGGGAAATGTCATCTAAATAATTCATCCTCAAGCCACTTTATCGCCAATTCGAGGGATTGCTCATAACCTTGTGTAATTGATTTAGCTTTGATTTTCTTCGCTTTACCGTAATCACTGTAAATAGCAACCAGTTGGTTATCCATTGGAGGTGATACTGGGTCGCCCTCTAACGCTAATGCCAAGATAGGCACACTGGTTTTACTGTTTGACAGCAAACCTTGCACCTTGAGTGACCACGCCATCAATTGCCCAGAAAGACTATTGATATCAACGGCCCCTTTACCAAGACGCGAAGCCAACACATCTAAATGCATTTTAGGCATCTGTTTCAATTTGTCGGCATGAACAAAGATATCGTGAATTGGCGCGCCTAAAGAGATACACGCTTTAAGCTTATGCTGCTCAAGGAAAGATAATCTCACCATCGCATTGCCACCAAAGCGGAAGCCAAACAAGCCAACCTTGTGGTGATCGACCCACGGGATATTAGGCAGTTCATTCAAGACAGCTTGGTGAAGACAAGATGAGTCTTCTGTTAACGGCCAATGTGCACTGTGCCCTATCGATGGCATGTCTACCGTTAGCATGGCAATATTCTTTGGTGCTAAATAATCCCTAAACAAGCGCCACATATCGGTTTGCAAGCTATCTAGACCCGCGCTGACAATCACAACCGGTTGTGGTTTGTCTGTTTTGGTTAGATGCAAGTTCGCTTTGATCTTCTTGTTTTGGTATGGAATATCAATCTGTTTGACGATCAACTTCGTATGCTTAATTGCTTCAGAATAAGCTGCGTTGGCCAACACTTGAGCCTGAGCCGCCAAATTGTCGTTCTTGAGATGTGGGTAGCCAGCAATGCTGAAGCACAACGATGCTGAAAACAGCTCTTCAGCCATTTCTTCACCCTTCTTCTCGTTCGAGCGATTTTGATGCTGCATACCCAGTTTGGTCCATTCGTATGCCCAGTTACCACTTCGATAACCCATGACCGTATCAAGCCACTCATCGGTTGTACGAGAGTTATCTGATGACGCGATGCGAGCCAATACCGCTTCTTGCTCAATGGGGTTAACGCCTTGCCATACCCACTGAAGACGTCTTAGGTTTCGGTACCATGATGAGTTTTGCTGTTCACGCTTCTCATCCAATAGCGCTTCAGAGCTTGGCATGTATTGTGTCAGCATTGAGGTCTCTTTAGCCTGCTTGTGCTTTACAAACAAGGTTTCCGAAAGGTTTGAGCTCGTTTCTTCTGATTCAGACATTGGGATACTTAATAAGAAATGGTTGTTACTAATCATATAAAAAAAAATGACCCTATAAAGGGTCATTTCTCAAAAAACTAAGTTTACGCTTATTTTGACTTGCGATTTACCGGCTCAACGTAGCTTAGGCTAGTATCCCAAGGTTGCTCAATCCATGTGTCTTGAGCGATATCAACGATGTACTCGTCTAACAAGTCAGCACCAGATGGCTTTGCACACACAGCGATCAGTTTCGCTTTCGGGTACATTTCGCGAAGCTTGCGTGCAGTGTCACCACTATCAACAAGATCTTCAACGATTAGGAAGCCTTCGCCGTCACCTTCAGGTGCTTTAACGACTGTCATATCACGTTGGTGATCGTGGTCGTAGCTAGAAATACAAATCGTATCTACGTGACGAATACCTAGCTCACGAGCCAAGATTGCACCAGGAACCAAACCACCACGGCTCACTGCCCAGATGCCTTTCCACTGCTCTGCTGGCATTTGCTTTTCAGCAAGTTGACGGCAGTAAGTCTGCATGTTGTCCCAAGTGATAACGAATTTGTTGCTCATAGTATAAAACCTAATAATTTTGTCATGTTATTAGAGGCTATTTCAAACATAGCCTCTTCAGCGATTAAGCAGAAATCTAGACGATTAAGCGAAAGTATATTTAAGAATAAAGATAGCCGACATTACCCACACTGCAGGTGAAACATCGCGACCTTTACCACTTAGCAGCTTAATTGCAGCGTAAGCGATGAAGCCTAATGAGATACCCTCAGCGATAGAGTATGTCAACGGCATAAGCAGACATGTTACCACGACTGGGGCTGCTTCCGTAAGATCACGCCAATCAATACCAACTAGGCCAGACATCATCAAAATTGCTACATAGAACAATGCACCTGATGTTGCGTAGGCTGGAATCATACCGGCAAGCGGTGAGAAGAAAAGAGCCAGTAGGAACAAGATACCAACAACAACCGCTGTTAGACCAGTACGACCGCCCTCTGCTACACCCGCAACACTCTCAACGTAAGAGGTTGTATTTGATGTACCTAACAATGCACCAATAGATGTTGCTGTAGAGTCAGCAAGCAGTGCTTTGTTTAAGCGCGGCAATTTGCCGTCTTCCTTGATTAGGTTTGCTTTCGTTGCAACACCAACCAGAGTGCCCGCTGTATCGAATAAATCGACGAACAAGAAAGCGAATACTACTGAAATCATACCGATTTCAAATACAGCAGAGAAATCAAGCTGCATGAATGTTGGTGCAAGACTTGGTGGTGTAGACATGATGCCGCCGTATTGAACGTCACCAATAACAATACCAACAGCTGTGATAGCTAGAATCGCAATCATTACTGCGCCTTTCACGCCACGGTGAACAAGAGCAATCGTAAGGAAGAAACCAAGCGCACCTAGGATAGGAGCTATCGCGGTAATGTCACCCAGTGAAACTTTCGTTGCAGGGTTAGAAACAACGATGCCAGCATTGCTAAGAGCAATAAACGCTAGGAAAAGACCGATACCTGCAGAGATACCAACACGCAGAGACATTGGGATCGAGTTGATAATCCATTCACGGATCTTAAAGATGCTTAAGAAGATGAAGATCACGCCCGATACGAAAACCGCTGCCAGAGCAACTTGCCACGTATAACCCATCCCCATTACAACAGCGTAGGTAAAGAATGCATTCAAACCCATGCCTGGAGCTTGAGCAATTGGGTAGTTAGCAACAAAGCCCATGATGAAACAGCCAATAGCAGCTGCTAAACAGGTTGCTACAAATACAGCGCCATGGTCCATACCAGCATCAGCTAGAATCATTGGGTTTACAAAAATGATGTAAGCCATTGTTAGGAAGGTTGTTAGACCTGCGATGATTTCAGTGCGCACATTGGTGCCATTTTCACTGAGTTTGAATAGCTTTTCGAACATTATCGAATCCTATAAGGGTAAAAAGTAAACGGTTGCGTAATCGATTGGCTGTGGATTATAAAGTTATCAAATAACAAATTCCAGATAGAATTAAGGCTCTAATCGATCTTTATCAGAATGCCGTATGAAAAAGAGCGATTAAAAATGAAGACTGAAAGATAAAATAACGATTAAAAACAATAAGATAAGTAAGATAAATACGATGAAAGTACTTGGCCATTTTTTAAACCATCAGTTATTTTCATTGAGAATCTAGCTAATAAATTCCGAATTCAAACCCACAATAGTTATGTATTTTTCAACAGGATCAGTAATAAGGCGCAAATTGATATTTCGGCGTTTAAAAAACAACCACGCAGAACAGCAGGAAAAGTGATAAGCGAAAGCGGTTTGGAAAAGTAGCAGGCAAAAAAAACGCCACTCAAAACTGAGTGGCGGTAGAATCTGTCAACCAAAAGGGCTGTAAAATAATTCCAATATATAGGGGTGAACAAAACTGTTCGAGTTACATGCTTGTGGTATTAGTAACCAAAGCTTGTAGGGTATGCAAAGTTGCTAGTGTAAACAGAGCTGTTAATCCAGAACATTGCAGATGGTAAACCTTTCATAACTATCACCTTAATAAATCAATAAAAAACGAATTTGATTTCTCGGTTCCTTGGAGGCGATAAAACGGACTCATCCTTTGAGCATTTACTCTTCACTTCAGAAGTTGGTTATTAATATACCCTAAAGAAAAAAGATTACAAGTATTTTTTGCTATACGTCACACTTTTGGCTATTTACGGTTATTTTACAAACTCTATTTTGTAATTAAATTACAAAATAGAGTTAAACAAACGTTTGCCTGTACCATTTATAAGCATCAACGCGCTTATTTATGATCAGATAGACAAGATCGCTTTCAAAATTTGAGCTATTTGAGGTTTAGAACCGCTACTCGTCAAAACGCTCAAGTGGTATGCTGTTGCCATCAAAACAGACCCATATTTTAGATTTTTGTTCTAGTTTTTTGCCATTACAAAACCTAAATATATGGTTATCAAATAAAAAAGGAGTCATCCGTGTCTGAATTCCATTCTGAGATCAGTAAATTGTCCCCTGCCCCTATTTGGCAGTTTTTCGATAAAATTTGTTCAATCCCGCACCCTTCGAAACATGAAGAAGAACTTGCTCAATACATTATTGCTTGGGCAACAGAGCAAGGCCTAGATGTACGTCGTGACCCAACGGGTAACGTATTCATCAAAAAGCCTGCAACGGCGGGTATGGAAAACAAAAAAGGTGTCGTGCTGCAAGCTCACATCGATATGGTTCCACAAAAGAACGAAGACACAGTTCATGACTTCGCTAAAGATCCAATCCAACCATACATTGATGGTGAGTGGGTTACAGCGAAAGGCACAACGCTTGGCGCTGATAACGGCATGGGCATGGCTTCTTGCCTAGCGGTTCTGGCTTCGAACGAAATCCAACACGGCCCTATCGAAGTTCTACTTACCGTAGATGAAGAAGCAGGCATGACTGGTGCTTTCGGTCTTGAAGCGGGTTGGTTAGAAGGCGATATCCTTCTTAACACCGATTCAGAGCAAGAAGGCGAAGTGTACATGGGTTGTGCTGGCGGTATCGACGGCGCAATGACATTTGAAATTGCACGTAACGCGATTCCAGCTGACTTCGTAACACGTAAGCTAACGCTAAAAGGCCTAAAAGGCGGTCACTCTGGTTGCGACATCCACACAGGTCGTGCAAACGCAAACAAACTGCTTGCTCGTTTCCTAGCGGGTCACGCAAAAGAGCTAGACCTTCGCATCGTCGAATTCAAAGGTGGTAGCCTTCGTAACGCTATTCCTCGTGAAGGTTTCGTAACGGTTGCTGTTCCTGCTGAAAACCAAGAGAAACTGGCTTCGCTATACAACTACTACACAGAGCTGCTTTCAACAGAGCTAGGTAAAGTAGAAGACAGCATCGTGACTTTCAACGAAGAAGCTTCTGTAGAAATGGGCGCACTTGCGTCAGCAGACCAAGCTCGCTTTATCGCGGCACTTAACGCATGTCCAAACGGCGTGATTCGTATGAGTGACGAGATTGAAGGTGTTGTTGAAACGTCTCTAAACGTAGGTGTTATCACAACAGAAGAGAACTCAATCACAGTGCTTTGCCTGATCCGTTCTCTTATCGATTCAGGTCGTAGCCAAGTAGAAAGCATGCTTCACTCTGTTGCTGAACTAGCAGGCGCTAACATCGCATTCTCTGGTGCTTACCCAGGTTGGAAGCCAGATGCAGATTCAGAAATCATGCACATCTTCCGCGACATGTACGAAGGTATCTACGGTCACAAACCAAACATCATGGTTATCCACGCTGGTCTTGAGTGTGGTCTATTCAAAGAACCTTACCCGAACATGGATATGGTTTCTTTCGGCCCAACCATCAAGTTCCCTCACTCTCCTGATGAGAAAGTGAAGATCGATACGGTTGAGCTATTCTGGAATCAAATGGTTGCACTGCTTGCAGCTATCCCAGAAAAAGCATAATTCGATAAACTATGTATGTTCAATAAATGGTGTTTCCAATAAATAGGGCTCTTCACTAAATAGCACTTTTCAGTAAACACCGTTTATAGACACAAAATAAAACAGGTACTCAATGAGTACCTGTTTTTGTATCCAATCTTTGTAGCTATGTACTTGTGACTAAATAAACAATTAAGCGCGTGAAGCCGCGTAGCTTTCTAACTCATCAATTGAAGTTTGTGCTACTACTTCGCCGTCGATGAAATATGTCACCATCTCACCATCACGAACTCCGATCAATGTCGCACGCTCACCAGACTGGTAAGTGATGTCCATTTGGATCGTGTTTTCGTCGATCTGCTGCATTTGACCTTTCTCAATCATATCAGCACTCGTAATCGGACCCACTGGTGCTTCAGTCAGTGACTTATCAAGCTGATTGTTGATATCAAGGTAAGTATCAATCTTAGTATCAAATATATGCGGTGCACCTGTTAGTGGGTTGCTGCCCGTCCAGAACTCTAGTGAGTTGAATACCAAGTAATCAGCTGCAACTGTTAGACCGTAAGCCGGTGCAAGCAATATGTTCAAACCACCACGAGCGTAACGGTTATCAACGGCTTTAAGGTTGAACTTCATTAGGTAACCCGTTACTGCATTGCTACCAACACAGCCAGATAAAGCAACAGATACCACCGTTAGTGCTACAACTTTTGAAATTGTTTTTTTCATTTTCATCTCGATATTTGAATTTGGCCGCCAAAAAATGGCGGTGGATAATAGCAACCAACCAAATGACAAATATCAGTGTACTGTCAGAAAAACCACAATTTGAAACACCCTATAATGAGTCAAATTAAAACTGGAAACTTATTTATAGATAACTCCATAGAAAAATTTTGTCGTCACCGTAAACCGATTGATTCGTACTAAAAATCAACGATTGGTACATTCCGTGTTAACGAATTATCACCATGTTGAGAACAACCTAAATGGCAAGACTAAAACCTAATCAACCATTCGAATTACTTGGTTATACTGTTCAGCCAGGACAGCGAATGGAGATTGAACTGCAAGCGGCTCAGCTTTACACGCACTCTCCACTTTCGATCCCGATTGAAATTATTCACGGTCGCCAAGCAGGCCCAACACTGATGGTAAATGCGGCTATCCACGGCGATGAGCTAAACGGTGTTGAGATTGCACGACAACTGACCAATGCGATTGATCCAAAGAAACTGAAAGGTACCTTGATTGTTGTGCCTATCGTTAACGTGTTTGGCTTTATCCATAAATCTCGTTACCTACCAGACCGTCGTGACCTAAACCGTTGCTTCCCTGGCAGTGAGAAAGGATCGCTAACATCACGCATCGCTTACACTTTCTTTGAGAATGTGGCGAAGCACTGTGATTTTATTTTGGATCTACACACAGGTGCGATTCACCGTACTAACTTGCCCCAGATCCGTGCAAACCTGTCGAACCCAGAAACATTGCGCATCGCAAAAGCGTTCGCAACACCAGTGATCATTGACTCACCACTGCGTGACGGATCACTTCGTAGCGAAGCGGAAAAATTGGGTATCCCTGTATTAACTTACGAAGGTGGTGAAGCGTTGCGTTTTGATCACCTAGCGATTCGTGCGGGTTACCTTGGCGTACATCAAGTGATGAAAGAAATCGGCATGCTGCGCCCAAACCGTAAAAAGTTGCCAGAGCCAGTGTTGAGCAAATCCACCAGCTGGATCCGCGCTGAGTCAGACGGTATTTTGCGTAACATGGTGAGACTTGGCGAACAAGTTGAAGCAGGACAAACCCTTGCTTACATAAGCTCTCCATTAGGTCACCAAGAAGGCCAAGTGATCACAACCAAAGGCGGTATCGTAATTGGCCAACAAACTCTACCGTTAGTAAACGAAGGTGACGCAGTATTCCACATTGCTTACTTCAAACAAGATGACGATGAAGTGGGACAATCAGTTGAGAGCTATATTGAAGAAGTAGCGGAAGATGATTGGCTAACGGCGCTTAACAACTAATCAATGACATGTAGTCACTAACAAGAAGTGGCTACATTTTCGAAAATAAACTCCACAAACTAAAAAGCCCCAATACACTTTTGACTAGAAAGAAAAAGGTTATATTGGGGCTTTTTTTACTTGTCCCTTATCTTAAAATTAAGGAACCTGTAAATTAATTAAGCGCTAAATTACTCAGCGTCTTCTTGCTCTTCTTCACGAGCTTTTGCGCGTGCTTCACGTGCTTGCTCAGCTTTAAGCTCTTTAGTATGACGTAGTTCGTCACGCTCTTTACGCTGCTCTGATTTACGCTCGTTACGTTCAGCTTGGTTTGCGATGAAAGATGCTAGCTCTTTCTCTGCCCACTCTTGTGCTAGAGCTTCAGTTTCAAAACCAGACTCACGCTTAGATACTGTTGTGCTGCGAGACGTTACTTGACGAGTAATCTCTGCACACCAACCGTTGCGTTTTTCTGTAAGGCGGATATCAAATTTTTTGTTCTTAGACATGTTCTATTTTTTCCTAAGGGAGATCATTAAGGGATCGGTCAACTTTGATAACTCCATCTAAGTGAGCATCTTTTAACACCATCCCTTGGTAAGCGCGGTATTAGAGCACAAATCAATGAATATTGCTGCAAATATTTGCAGCGGATCACACTCCAGTGCTGTAAATCGTGTGTGCCGGATTTCAATGGGTTCGTAACTCTCCGATTCACCATCAACTTCTGTGCAATTTTATCGACAACAATGAAATGAACTGTGCTCAAACAGAGACAAATTAAAGCGATAACTAGCTGCGATCAAAAAGGGAAGCTCAGTGCTTCCCTTTAAAAATGTGTTAGAAAATCAATACGCTTACCCCGGATGACCATCCACTCTTGGTGTTAACAGCATCATGCCAAACTTCCAGATAAACAGACCAAACGCCAACGTCCATAAACCCGCGCTGATGTTGACCGTCTCAAATAAGTAAGCAGGGAAGAAAGTGACACCTAAGCTACGAACTAATGCCGCGATAAAGATAGCCGAGAACGCCAGCGCCATACTTGGCCCTTTATAGATAGCACGGCCAGTGTGTCCCATGGTGACACGTGTGATCATCGCAAGAATGAGCCCACTCAAACCGCCAATCGCAAACAGGTGCAGCATGTTATGGCTTGCAAATGGATTATCTAACAAGCCTCTTAGCAACAAGCTCAAAGGAATACACAGATAAGCCGCATGCAGTGACCACACCAAAGGCTCAGACAACGTTGTCCAAGGCTTCCAACGAACAAAGCGCACCAACTGAGTCACACCTGCAAACACCATCAACTCATTGCCCACTTGAGCAAAGGTCAACGGGAAGAAGCTCAGCACAAACAATCCAACCAAAGGCAGGTTCGCTAGCCATTCCAACCAAACCAGTGGTTGCGCTTTTTCAAAGTCAAAACGACGGGCCGTGAAGAACGGGATAACTCGTCCACCCATCACGGATAATAGCAAGGTAAACCACCATAACATTGCGTGCCATACTGCAGACGATGGGAATGGAGGCATGCCTTTAATCGTCGCGTAACTAGCAAAGTTAGCGACGATAGCCAATATAAACAGCGGCACAAAAAACAGGTTCTTCCAGCCTTTCGATTTCACGACACGGAAACCAATCTCGTAAGCGGCAAAGATCAAGAACAACGCTTCAACCGATGAGATTAACCACAATGGCGCCGGTGTCCAAAATAGAATACGAGGTGCGAGCCACAAACCAACGAGCGCTGCTAATCGATAATGTTTAGTTCCGTTGACTCCCGTCCACGTTTGCACCGCAGTCAGAACAAAACCAACCACAATCGCCATAGAAAAACCAAACAGCATTTCATGTACGTGCCACCAAAGCGCGGGTACTTTTAACACTTCAGGCTGACCATTTTGGAACATGACAACCCAAGCGACGATAGCAATCACGGCATAGAGACTGCCAAGAAAGAAGAAAGGTCTAAAACCTAAACGAAGATAAGCTGGAATCGCATCTTCTACGCTTTTATCTGTGATATTTAACAAACTCATTCCTCATTTCAGATTACAAGCCAAGTGTGGCTTATATTGAATTGCTACCAATAGCCAAATTCAAGGTGCAGTAATCATCACCGCAATATTGCCTAACACAATGCATGAAACGCGCCAAAGATATAAAACCAATAAAAACAAGCAACAAGGTGTATTTAGAGGTCAAAAAAGTGTCAATTAAACACACCACAACAAGTCATTTAGACTCGAAGATGTATGAAATAAAAAACTACTGACATTTAATGAAGCCAAACATATAGTAAGACTAGTCTCAAATACAAAAGAACAGACAGGGAACACGATGTATATTTTTGGTTATGGTAGCTTGATCAACTCCTCTTCTCGTCAACTCACAGGTCAAACAGGACAAGCGATTCCTGCGATAGTGCACGGCCTAGTGCGTCACTGGAGTAAAATCGACGACAGTTATGTTTTGTCACCGTTGATCGTCAATCTTGGTGAGGGACAAGTGAATGGTGTTTTGCTTGAGGTCGATGATGTTGCGTTGGCTGAATTTGATCGTCGTGAGCGTGGTTATCACCGAATTGAGTTAAGAAACGATCAGATAGAGAGCCAAACCGACTTCAAAGCAGATCAATCGATCTGGGTATACATCAAAGACGAAATCGAAGCGCCTTGTGAAAGCAGCCCTATCGTTCAAACCTATGTTGATACTGTCATGGCAGGATGTTTAGAGGTATCTGAAAGCTTTGCGGCGCACTTTGTGGAACATACACAAGGTTGGCACCATCCATTAGAAAATGATCGCCACCAGCCGAAATACGGCAACCTTGCTGGGGTTTCTGCTCACCACCACAGTGTGATTGATGGCTTGATACTGACCGTTCGTAGCTAGTTGATACTCATAATTTGTCGGTCTACATAGCTCGTTGCACTTAGTCAGTGAACTCGACCGTTAACTGTTCTAAATCGAGATTAAACAACTCAAACCTGTAAACACCTAAGGGGTTAGAGCTAACTTCGAACAAAAGAAAAAGCGCTAGGGGGAGCTAGCGCTTTTAAGACCAACTAAGTCCGTTTAGCCCGGTAGTTTTTTCAGCTATATCATTAGGATATAATCAATTTTTTTACTTAGGTAAATCAAAAAGCCTATTCTTTACGACTACTTTTAGTCGTAAATTAAGTATAGTCGGGTTCTTATAATAAGCCGGATTTTTCTAAAAATAATTCACATAAAATTGATGACCGAACAACTGCTGCAACTATGCAGCAACCACAGATGAAACGGCTTGTGTAAAAAGCTTTCTAAGTAGCTTATTTTTATCATCTAAATGCTTAGTCTTGCGATAGATGAGCTGTATATCAAAATCAGGCACATCGATAGGTGGCTCCACTGCTACCACGGTATCTTGGTCTTGAGTATCATTGCGTGCCACCAGTTTGGGGACGATACACAATAACTCCCTACCCCTTATCAAACGTTTTACTGTTAAAAAGTTGCTTGAAGATATAGCCACTTTTCGGCTGAAGCCTAATTCAGCCAAACGTTTATCGACGCCAGTCTTTAAAGACCCAGCAGGAGAAACAAGAGCATGCTCGACAGCAACAAACTGTTCTAACGATATCGGCCCCTCAATAGATACAACCGACTTGTCGAATAAACAGACATGTTGCTCTGTGTACAAATGCGTGGTTCGATATTGCTTTGAGACCTCACCAAAACTGCCTATCGCCATATCAAGCTTGGCGTCTTCAAATACTTGCTGATAGTTACTCCGGTTTACATTGAACAGCACGACTTGCGAATTAGGAGAGGATTGCTTGATGAGGTCAAACAATGCTGGCGCGAACATCTGCTCAGCATAATCGGAAAGACCAATCTTCCAAGTCCCTTTATAAGTCGCGGCATCAAACGATTTAGACAGTAACACCTCTGACTGGATGGTATTGAGCAGAGCTTCTACCGTACTGGACAGTTCAATGGCTCGATCGGTCGCCTCCATCTTGCTACCGACACGCTCAAACAGAGGGTCATCAAACAGCTTTCTCAGTCTTTGTAAGCTATGACTCATCGCAGATTGGCTGACATAACAACGTTCTGCCGCCTTACTCACACTGTTGGTTTTATACAGAGCTTGCAGTGCAATCAATAAGTTAAGGTCAATTCCTTTCCAGTTAAAATCAGCCACAAATCAATCCCATATTATTCATAGTTATAATTAAAATAATTAATTTGAATCATAGTTCAACTCCACCTAAATTACGCTAAACATTTATCTGGAATCGATCATGCTTTCAATTTTTAAAACCTTTTTCTGGCTTGGCTGGATTAGCTTCGGTGGACCAGCGGCACACATTGGCTACTTCCGTAAAGCCTTTGTTGAGAAACTGAATTGGTTATCCGACGAAGAGTACGGGCAAATTGTCGCCCTCAGTCAATTTCTGCCTGGTCCAGGCTCAAGTCAGGTTGGCTTCGCGGTTGGTTACAAAAAAGGTGGCTTAACCGGTGCGATTGCCGCATTTGTCGGTTTCACCTCCCCTTCTGTCATCCTAATGTTGATATTGGCCTTAGTGAGCAACCAGTTGTTGGAAGCACCGCTTTTCATTTCAATCATCCACGGACTTAAGCTACTCGCGGTCGTGGTTGTAGCTGACGCCACTTTCGGCATGTACAAAAACTTTTGCCAATCAAAGATAGCAACAGCACTGTGTGTGATCACCGCGATTGTTCTACTTTTGATTCCTGGGATCTGGCCTCAAGTCTTAGTGCTCCTATTTGCTGCTATGGTTGGCAGTAAGTTCTTAACCTCACACGAATTAAAAACAGTACCTTCGACGCACAAGATATCGTTAACACCGCTCGTGATTTTCGTTGCTTTACTGGTTGGTCTGCCTCTATTCAGTGCTTACTCTCAAGGCATTGAAGTATTTGGCTTGTTCTACCAAGCAGGCAGCTTGGTATTCGGTGGCGGTCACGTGGTTCTTCCGTTGTTACAGAATGGTATTGGTGACCAACTGTCTCAAGATGCCTTCCTAACAGGCTATGCCGCTGCGCAAGCCGTACCGGGCCCGATGTTTACGTTAGCCACTTACCTAGGTTATGTATTAATGCCATCAGCACCGATCACAGGGGCACTGCTCGCAACGATTGCGGTGTTCTTACCGGGCTTCTTGCTGCTACTGGGTGTATTGAAGAACTGGCAGGCAATTGCGAGTAAGCCTCTAGTAGCTGGGGCGCTTACCGGTGTGAATGCAGCAGTTGTTGGTCTATTGCTTGCGGCCCTGTATCAACCCATCTTCACAAGCGCAGTGAGCAGCGGCATAGACTTCGCTCTGATCATTGTTGGTGTGTGGTTATTAAAAACCGTAAAGGTCCCGATTGTAGGGTTAGTGGGTGTGTTTATGTTGTTTGGCGCAATTACAGGTTTGGCGATCTAAGCTATCAATTAATAGACAGACAAATAAGAAGTGAGAGGTTTGATCGCTTACTTCTTGTTTTCCCGCTCTTCTTTCAAAAACTAAAAGCATCTTTTACTTCCTATAGTGGTTTAACCCCGTGGAAGTTAAAGAACAAATTGCAATCAATAAGCGGTACAAAGTTCAGCGGCCAAAATGATTTTTGGTGCTCAGGAAGGTAATACCTTAAGAAAGCGATTAAGTTATTACATGGATTGACATGCTCTCTCGCCATAATGTAATCGTAATGCCACCCCTTCTGTAAGGCGTGTTTTCTTGTCGTCATATAACGGCCTATTTTCCAAGCGACCCCAGGATCGGTAGGAATCAAAATAGACAGAGTGCCTCCAGGCTTTAACACTCGTAACCACTCTTTGATCACCAAATGAGGCTCGTATAGGTGCTCCAATATATGAGTTGCGATTACGCGCTCGAAGCTATTGCTTTCAAAATCTAACTCACAAGCATTAGTTACGTTAAAAGTGAGTTTGTCATAAGAATTGATACGACTGAGTTGCTCTTTTGCCACCTCAAGAGCCGCAGCATCGCCATCACTCACGATATACTCGTCAAAGGTGTGTTTGACGTGCAGCAAGTGTTCACCTGTACCGGAGCCCACTTCTAACACTCTCGAAAAGTGTTCACTTTCACCAAATGGCTTTTCACATGCTATGTGGCCAGCTCTCATCACATAACCCGTTGTATTGCCGTTATAAACTCGCTCATCATATTCGTCACTGAAACGGGACAAATAATCGATCCACTCTTTGTCTTCATCCTTGCTTGTTCTCATGCTTGATTCCTATTCAGATAGCGTTTTATCACTCGTTCTTAATATAGAAAGAATCCTCATCTCTCGCCTACCTCGTGATACGTTGTCGAGTATCAACCCACAGAAAAAAGACATCACCGCTATCAACGCAATTGAGCTAGACAAAATCGCAGTAGGCACCCTTTCGACGAGCCCAGTATCGATGAAGTCGATGATAACGGGGATTCCTAAAACCAATGAAATGAAGCAAAGCAACATAGACAACACGCCAAAGAAAAACATTGGCTTTACATCTCTCAATAAGAACAAAATGAAATTGAGAATTTTGAGCCCATCACTAAAGGTATTCAATTTACTGGCTGTGCCTTCAGGCCTTGATTGATATTGCGTCGAAACTTCTTTGATTGGCATATTATGATGTAGCGCATGAACGGTAAGCTCTGTTTCTATTTGGAAGCCATCACTGAAAATGGGTACGGTTTTGACAAATCGATGGCTCATAATTCGATAACCAGAAAACACATCACTCAATTGAGCATTGAATGCTAAATTAATCAGCGATGAAAACAGCTTATTTCCTAGGATATGCCCTTTGGGATAAGCCATTGAAGCTCGCTCTCGACTTCCAATAATCATATCGAGTTTTTCATTATCCAATTGTTCGATCAGCGCAGGGCATATTGACGCATCGTAAGTGTCATCACCATCAGCCATCACATAGATATCAGCATCAATATCAGAGAACATTCTCCTGACAACCTCCCCTTTACCTTGGCGAGGCTCATGTCGAACAATAGCCCCAGCCTGCAAGGCCTCGTTTACCGTGTTGTCGGTTGAGTTGTTGTCATACACATAAATAGACGCATCAGGTAAAGCCTGCTTAAAAGACATAACTGTCTTTCCGATAGCACCCGCTTCATTAAAACATGGGAGTAATACTGCAACTTTTATACTATTCATAAACTCTCCCTAACCCTAAAGATTCGGTAGCCATCAGGAACATCGTCATATATGGTCTCCAACCAGCTGGGAACATTTGAGCTGTATAATTTGTTTATAAGAGCCTCTTCACTTGCTGATTTTTTCAAAACCATTAAGTGGGCGTCATTTCCTATAACAATATAATCAATGTTCTTAGCTTGGATTTCGTCCTTGGCTAAACTCATATCTCCCTCTAACATAACCTCTATAAGAAATTGATTACCAACGATATTCCTATGATAAGGAGCTGCAATTATGCGGTTATTAGTGTGTGCCAACACAGGTGCTCCCGTCTCAATTCCTGTTAGAATAACCTTTGCTTCGATGCCCTTTTCTTCCAATACTCTAAATAGAGTTTTCTTGTCATTTTCAACCGCATTTCTTTCGATGTCATCATTACCAACCGCTATCACTAGAAATGCCATTACTAATGGAGCTCCTAATAATATAATCAACACTTTAAATATTGAATATTTTACAAACTCAGACAATCTTATAACTACATAAGCCTGAAAAGGGCTTGATAAAATAAAACATAATCTTATCACCCTAACCTGCCAGAATATGGCAAGGAATAAATTCAATAAGAAAATAATATACAAGATTGTACAATGATGATTATTAACTCTAAAAAAAGGATACAATAAAGCAGGGATGACCAGTAACACATAATTATCAATAGATAATAATCCATTCTCACTTACATACTGAAAAATAGATTTAGCTTCAGAAACATGGTCAAGCCAATAAGTCTGAAGTATAGGTGGATAATCGACAAACAAAGCACTGGTAATATTTGGATATAACAAAACCACTGGAGTCACATATCCAACACCCAATATAAAAAACACAAACGAACGCAACCCAAAAGGCCAACTATCAAATTTAAACCAATTGTAATTATTAACAAAAACCCAACCAACAAAAAACAAAACCACAATAACAAATGACACTTCATCGTACTTAAAATCAAAGAACTCATTATAAGGTCTGTTTAATAAAACGGAGATAACAACTGAAACACAGCAGAACAGATATAGCCTTGATACATAAACAAACCAACTCTTGCTAACAAAAAAACAATACACAGTGTAGACGATAAAAAAACTCGCAAACAAAAGGATATTGTCTAACCCAGTCCATAACGACAATGCCAATAGAATAGATTGAGCATACACTCGCCATAATTGATTAATTTGACTTACAGTTATAGGTGTTAGAGATAGGAACAAGATAGCCAAAATAAGCTGAATATTATGATGATCTATGGAGCCAGGAATAAAATGCATAACCGATGGGGAAAACAGAGCAAACATCATGCTCAAAAACCGATAGCGCTCTCCGAAGTAGTGGTTACATAAATAGAAGCATGACAGTGAATAGAGGAGTAGATAAAGCAAAGGTACAATAGAAATAGACAGTGAATAAGCGGTACTTTCATCCACAACAAACAATAAAGGATACGCAATAACAGAAAGTATCAGATCGGGGAATCGGGACCAATGGATAACAATACCATCAGCGGCATTGAAATTATCCATTGGTTTTAGATACCAACGCCCACTATTCATCCAATCTTGAAATTGAACAAAGCGCATGTAATCGTCATTATCATTTAAAACCAGTGTTGAGATACTCTCCCATTTATAGAAAAATATCGCAGTCGCACACAGCAGCCAAACAACAGAAATAATGATGATATCTTTATTAAAACTTTCACTCTCAGGCAAGATGAATATCCTTTTCATTAACCCAAAGATAATAATTTAAGTCGTTACTGCTCCATCTCTCTTACCTCAGATAACGCTCTATTTAAGTTGTCATTCGCCACTTTATAATAAGATGCTTTTTTATCGATAGCTTGTTGTAGATAGGGAATGGCTTCGTCAGGCTTACCCTGCAATATTAAAAAATAACCGACATTATTCAAAGCTTCAGGAGCTTCCATGTGTCTCATAAAAACGTTGGTTGCCTTTTTGATATCCCCGGCAGCCAAGTAAATAAGCGCAAGGTTGTTTTGAGCCTTTTCATTATTAGGCTCTATCTCTAAAGCCGAACGAGTGTATTGATACGCTTCCTTGTAATTGCCATACATGTAGTGGGAGTACCCCATATTCAACAAAGCTTTAACTGAACTTTTGTCTATTGTCAGTGATTTTTTAAAGTACTCTTGCGCTATCTGGTGTTTTCCATCGACATCTTCCAGCACACCTATCCCCATGAAAGCTAATTCGGGAGACATGCTATCAACCTTCAAACCAGCCACTTCACTTTGACTTAAGGCTTGGTAATTTTTAATTGTTTCACTACTTTTTAAACGAACTTGATCTGCATTAATCGCTTTAAAGAAATAACTCCGCCCTTCCTCTTTGCGACGCTGCTTTGTATACAAAACACCTAATTGCTCTAGGACTTCGGTATGTGCAGGGTTAAAATCTAATGCTGCTAAATAAGCTTTCTCGGATAGTGCATAGTTACCACGAGATGAATGAATTTGGCCTATCGTAAAAAGCGTTTTATCGTGAAACTCTTTCTCAGGAAAGGATAGAGAGCGAATATATTCATAAAGGGCCAAATCGATATTGTTATCCCTCAATGCTACATCACCACGCATAATGGCTTCTTTCTCACTCAGTGGAGGGTCATCACTGCTTAAGGTATCGATTGGTTTACCTGAATACAACTCTGCATCAAATTGGTTTGTCGGCTCATCCGAGGATGCACAACCAAGAATAACGAACACTAATAAAGCTAGAAAATATCTACTCACTCGTATCATAAACTTACTCCTGGTGCACCAAGTGCATCAATAACAATAATGATCCCAGGCCCTAACGCGACAATAAAAAAGCAAGGCCAAATAAACAACAACATAGGGAACAACATTTTAGTCGGTATCTTGGCCGCGATTTCTTCAGCAGCTTGCTGACGCTTATCTCGAAAATCTACCGTATAATCACGAAGAGTCTGCGCTAAGCTTCCCCCCATTCTAGACGCATGAGAAAGCAAAGAAACCAACCCCTCTAATTCGACTAGCCCCGTCCGGTCAATGAACTGCCTTAGCGCATCTGGCATGGTGACACCTGCTTGTATCTTGGCAAAAACAGTCTCCAATTCATCGGCTAACTCTGGCTGAGAAACATAAAGCTCAGAAGCAACTCGTCCAAGTGCTGCATTAAAGCCTAGACCAGATTCCGTACAAACTACAAGAAGATCAAGAGCATCTGGTACACCATTTCTAATTTTCTTCTGTCGCTCTTTTTGCAACTTGCTCAAGATAATATTGGGAGTGAAAGTCCCAAGAAAGACGCAGGTCATGATCAATAAATTATTGTAGCTACCACCGAATGAGATGTAATAAACCATAAAGCCCGCGATGATACCGACCAAACTCGATAACACTTTCAATGCATAAAAAACCGATAACGCATTTTTTTCATGAAAGCCTGCATGCATCAACTTTTGTGAGTAGGTTTCATTATCCTTTTTATTACCTTTACTAATAAAAGGACTCAGCGACTCCAACGTATTAGAGAAGTCATAAGGCTTTCTATTATTGGGTGAACCCGTTTCTGATATTTGTTTGAGCTTTTTATCTAAAGGGGATCGGGTTCCCAAAATAAACAACCCTAGAGTCAATGTTAACAAAATGGTGGTAAGCAAAATCATTACGTAGATAACCATCTGAGAGCTGACTCCAAAGTCCGCTAACATTTGCTTCCAAACTTCAATGTTTAATAATTCCATAGGTTAAATCTCTATGCTGATGATTCGCTTAATCCATAGGGCTCCAATCGCTAAAAGTACGATACCAACACTGACCATTGAAACGCCGCGAGGGTCATTATAAAGCGGCTCAATATAATCTGGATTCGCCACTTTCAAAGCAAAAAACAAACCAAATGGGGATAAGGTTAATATCCATGCTGATAGCCGACTTTCAGCAGAAAGCGTTTTTATTTTCCTTTCTAGCTTAAAGCGAGATCTGAGAACTTCGGATACTTTTTGAAGATTTTCGGAGAGGTTACCCCCTGTTTCTTTCTGCAACATTACCGCACTAGAAAAAGCTAACATTGATACGGTGGGGACACGCTCAGCCATTTGTAAGATAGCCAAACGTAAATCGTAACCATAGTTAAGTAGGTTATAGGTATTTTTAAACTCGGCACCGATAGGGTCAGGGAGTTCTTCACCAACCTCATTGAATGATTGAATTAGCGGCTGCCCAGCTTGTAATGCCCGTCGGATAATATCCAACGCTTCAGGGAGCTGCTCTTCAAATCGAGCCATTCGATAACTCACTCGATTTTGCACATACAGGTAAGCAACAACCCAGACAGCAATGAATGCCGTTAGGCTAATGAACCACTCTTGTTGAGTCATTATTGATATCAGAGTGAGCGACACACCGCATAGAGCAACAATGAGTAAAAAGCGACTTAGCGAAACTCTAATACCGGCTAACTCCAACATCCGTTTTAAGCCAGCAAAATAAGGGATAATGATGAGCTTGCGATCTAATGGGGATAAGTCTTTATTATAATGCTCTTTGAGTAGCGATAAGCTCTCTTCATCGATATTACGTTGGGTCTCTTTCAAACGTCGAGAAAGCTCTTTATGCTTAGCTTTTTTCCCCGCAGCAGGCAGTAACAATGCTTGGGAGATAAAAAGCACCGCGATGAATAATAGGCCGAGTGAAACACTTACATTATCCATAATCTCTCCTTAACCATGAGTCTCAGTGAAGAGCTCGAAAGGCAGATCGAGTCCACGTTTAACTAACTGGTCATGATATTGAGGTACGATCCCCGTCGCAGTGAAATAGCCGATAATATTGCCATCTTCATCAATACCTTTACGTTGAAAACGGAAAATTTCCGACATGGTAATCACCTCCCCCTCCATGCCGTTGATCTCTTGAATACTCACCATACGGCGCTTACCATCTTCTTGTCGTTCCATTTGGACAACAAGGTGGATCGCCGAAGCAATTTGGGCTCTTAAGTTTTTGGTTGAAATGTTCCAACCAGCCATAGAGAACATGTTTTCAACACGGCTTAAGGCATCTCGGGGGGTATTGGCGTGAATAGTCGCAAGAGACCCATCATGACCAGTATTCATTGCCGCCAACATATCAACGGCTTCGCTACCACGCACCTCACCAACCACAATTCGGTCTGGTCGCATACGTAAGGTGTTTTTTACCAACTCTCTCTGACTAATCTCCCCTTTCCCTTCTAAGTTAGCAGGGCGGGTTTCTAGGCGAATAACATGGGGTTGTTGAAGTTGTAACTCTGCAGAGTCTTCTATAGTAATGATTCGTTGGTCTCGAGGGATGAAACCAGAAAAGATATTCAGTGTGGTTGTCTTCCCTGACCCCGTCCCTCCTGAAATCAAGATATTAAGTTCTCCTTTCACGGCAGCTTCGACAAACTTAGCCATTTGAGGCGAGACGGAGTCGTAGCTAATCAAGTTATCCATCGTCAAACGATCAACGGCAAAACGACGGATTGAAACGGAAGGACCATCAAGAGCCAAAGGAGGGATAATGGCGTTAACACGTGACCCATCAACTAAGCGCGCATCTACCATAGGTGATGCTTCATCTATCCGACGCCCTACCTGACTTACTATGCGATCAATAATGTTTCTCAGGTGACGGTCATCCAGAAAAGTGTATGGCGTTTTTTCGAGTTTACCCCTTCGCTCAACGTAAACACTTTTAGGGCCGTTGACTAATATATCGGAGACCGTTTGATCGGCTAATAGAGGCTCAAGCGGCCCAAGGCCAAAAACCTCATCTTCTATCTGCTTGATAACCCGCTTACGCCCTTCGGCACTGAGTGCATGGCTCCCATCGTCAGCCATCAATTGTACGATGGCTTCATGTAGGTCTAGCTTAGCTCGCTCTTTTTCCAAGCTTGAAAGCAACCCTAAGTCTAACGTTTCAAGGAGCTGCTTATGGAAAAAGTGTTTAATTGATAGCTCTTGCTCGAGAACTTTCCGAGCCTCATCAATCGCCTTTTCTTTTTCTACATGAGCTTCTGCACTGCGAGAGTGGCTAGACACCTCAACGCTTGATAAACGTTCAACAGGATTGGCATCTTCTGAATCATGCGAAATCTGTTCTACTCTTTTTGCAAACTCTGGATTTACATTTTTTCGTTTAAAGAACATCACAATCCCTCGCGTTTACTTTTTATCAACCCATTATGAAAACAGCTTTTTCAGCCACCCTTTCTCTTCCTGCTCTGGTGGTGAAAGAATGTGTGACAAATCGATAATAGAGCGAGTAATAGAACTTTTCTTTCTCGACTGAACTAGCGGTTGCCCCAAGTTGGCACTCTCTAATGCAACTTTGAAATCATTAGGCATAAGGTGTATGTCATGCTTACCTACCGCCTGTTCAATATCTTTTAATTTAATTGAGTGTCGCTTTTCATAACGGTTCAGAATGACCTCAATAGAATCACTTTGTAAGCCATACTCAAATTTCAGAGACTTAATGAGTCGACTTGTGTTTTTGACTGACACTAGGCTCTGTTGCAAAAC
This sequence comes from Vibrio sp. 10N.286.49.C3, assembly GCF_041469545.1. Lineage (NCBI taxonomy): Bacteria > Pseudomonadati > Pseudomonadota > Gammaproteobacteria > Vibrionales > Vibrionaceae > Vibrio > Vibrio sp. 10N.286.49.C3. The sequence goes on along the minus strand of NZ_JBFRKT010000009.1, from coordinate 154,400 downwards.
AAGAAGCACCTTTGTTGCTGGTGATATTGCGGATGCAAACACATGGTCTAATCCTCTAGAGAGGTCAATGATCACATATGGGTAAAAACGGCGTAATATAGGAAGCAATCGGCCTATTTTCTGTGCCTGTTCAAAGTCATCAGCATTGTTCTCATGCTTAAAGCTTAGAACATGTAAGCCAGATTCGTGCTTATTTACCAAAGTTCCCAACGATATTTCATCTAGGTCATTCGAACTATTGATCGCATCCGAAACACTATAAGTAGGAACAATATTTAAATAATCAGGAATCACACCAAATTGAAGGTCGATATCAAGTAACAAAACCTCACCGGGGTGCTGACTGGCCATCTCAATAGCGGTATTCAACGCCAAGGTGGTCGCCCCCATTCCCCCCTTGGTGTTTAAAAACAGAATAAACTCACCGTAGCTTGAGTTCTCAAGCTTTTCGGCCGCCGTTTTCTTGAGCAGTGGGAGCAAATCAGAAAGCGTCACGTTGTGAGATAAGAAATCAGAAGCCCCTAGACGCAGCGCGATTTTTAATGAGCCATTGTCACTTTCATCACCGAGTACAACTAAAGATAAATCTTGTTCTTCTAGCGATAGATCATAACCCTGTAGCTCAACCATTTTTTGAGCCCAGTTGCCATGTGCTTCAACAAAAATAAGTTCTGGAACATCGGCACTTTTTAAGTACTCCTCACTCATTGCTCCGAGAGAAAATGATGTCACATGCACATTTCGACATTTCTTCAGCTCTTGGCTCATGTGTGAGAGAAAACCCTCAGTACTGTAGATCAACCAGACTTTTAGGTTTGTTCTCAAACGCGTAATATCGTTCTCATTAGGCGTAATTTTGATCGCTTCCCCCATACCGCTACTCCTGTATAAAATAACTTATGGACACCGATTCCGAGTTTCGGAGTCCGCCCTTACCACACCTAAACTTTCTGCAGGTAAGATGGTTTCAAATGAGGGAGCAGCCAAGTAACCACTCGTACCTAAAAAACTCAAATTATCAATTAATTGAATTCCGTACCCTGTCGCTCGTGCCCTTACAAATTTAATGCTACTAAAGACAGGATCCGTATCATAACCAGATGTAATTTCATTCCCACTCACATCTAAATATGCAACTTCCAAATTCGCCGCGGTAAAACCAACAAGAGGGAGATCAGCAACAACCATTCCCGCGATGTTGTCCCTATCAGCAACGTAGCAAACCGTGGCTAACCTTGCTGCCTTTCTGGTCGCTTCACTGACCATTTGAAGCGAAAATATGTAAGCACCCAGCGCTAAAATAAGGAAGACCAAGAGAAAGACTAGCCAAGACACTATGGTAAATTCGATAATAGCGATGCCTTTAATACGCCCTTTGTACCGTTTCATCACAACACCCTCATTATCGAAGAGACACTAATCGGAATAGAAAAGCTCGCCGAAGAAAACGGGATCGACACAAAGTGAGGAATATAATTGTAGGTCACACTCACACGTACATAGCTATCTGTATTCGGTGGGCTAATTGTCACGTCAGAAACAACTAAATTCGACAATATCGCCGTTCCAGCTGTGTTTTGACCATAAACCACCACATTCTGTATTTCTGACGACGGAGCCAGCGTTCCACCTTGGGTTCCATAGACTTCACTAACCGCATAGCGGGCGCCATTTTGAACGGATTTAGATATCACATTGTAGTGAATCATCATATTGCCCAGTTCAAGCACTAATATAAGGAAGAACAGCAATACAGGAGTCGCGATTACCATCTCGATAGCAGCAAAGCCACGATTAGATTTAATTAAAGGTTTCATAATCAAGACTCCCCACTATCAGGATCCTTATACAAAACAATCTTATAAGTTCCTTCCGTTGTTGATTCTGTACTACCTGAACCACCAACCACACTACAGGAGTGAATGAACTCACCAAAGACGGCTGGTGTACCTGAGTTATTAGTTGGTGCTTTTTGCAACAAGAAAAAACAACCAATTTTATTCACAGTAAAGTCAGTGGCACCGCCACTTTTACCTGTGCAATCCACCATAGGTATCGGTAAAATACGACGCCAAGCGACACCATTTGCTGCGCACCCTGAACCATTACTTGCTATACATGCGTTGGTATCAGCTTCATATTGCGCATAGGTATAAGTACCATCAAAATCGATATCCCCTGTACTTGCATCAATCGTAATCTCATCGCTAGGCTCTGTAGTTACGTAGTCAGAAGGGTAATCAGATGCCGTTAAGCCACCACCATAATCGCCAAAACGAGTATTCAAGCCATCGCCTGTTGGGCCAACCGTGCCGCCAGGTTTGGTCGTGATATCTTCACCAATTTTAACGGGTTGGTCATAACTACCACCTAACCCCTCTTTTATAGCCTTACCACCAGACCCAAAGTCTAATAAATGATAATTACCGTTACCCATTTCAGATAAGCTACTGTCACCCACCTTCAATGCATGGACAGTCCCGACTTCATAACCAAACACGCTCGTTATTGCATCGCCAGTAACGTCATGATATCCATCTTCAGGATCGACGTCGTTGTCCGAAGTTCCGTCACCAATGCAAACCCCAATAGGCACAACGTTATTGACAACCTCTTGCCCGGAGCTTGGCCCAGCGACGGCACTTGCTGAAACCTCTTTTACTAGTCCAAACATTTGAATAAAGAACTCATCCATATCCAACGAATCTACTCGAACGCGTACATATACATCATCGTCATCACCGAAGGTGGCTGTTCCAGTAAAATCCTGAGGATCGTTAGAGTAATCAATGTTTATGGAAGCGGTGGTAAAATCAATCTCATGATTCCCTGTTGACGCTGCCATTGCATTTAACGCAGTGCCTATTTCAGCATCCACCGCATCTTTGTCTTTACTATTGTCCAGTATGGTTGCTGCAGCTAACGCCGCTGAATCTACAGCATTTTGTAAGCGTGTTTTATTAACCAGCATATGGTTAACATCTACAGCCAACGCTGACACAGCTAAGAAAACAAGCAGAGCAGCGGTAACTAATACGACAACTAAGCCTTGCTGTTTTCTGGGACTTTTTGATACTCGATACAACATATGAGTACCTCCAGATTTAGTTAAATTCTTCTAAGATCTGGCTACTACTTCCAGACAGTTCGTTTTCACCTCTGCCTACATATCTATCGTAACCAGTCTGCATCCGCTCCCCTGTACCATCCGGTACCACGAGTAAATTCTCTTGGGTCGCATTAGGGTTATACGTTTGTTCTGTTTTTACGAGTGCTACCGAATGCCCTAAACGAGCATCATTAGCACAGCCAACTAACACCATTACGAGAAAGACCATCATTATTCTAATCATATCTATCTCCTTATAAATCATGTCCAAATGAGCCTTCGCTACCACCATCTGTTGGTGATATTCCCTGTGAAGCTTGAGATTGCTCTGAATCCGATTCAGACGGTTCAGCGATATAAGCGCTTCGACCTAATAAGTAATATTCCAGATCATTCGGGTCAACAAAGGCGTCTGTTGGTAACGTTACTTTACTTCGGTCAATAGGACTCGCAAGTCGAGGGGTGACAAGAATGACAAGTTCTGTTTCACCAGATACATACTCTTGACTATTAAAGAGTTGCCCTAAGATGGGGACATCACCAATACCCGGCATTTTGTTACTCACATCCCTAACATTCTCGCTGAGCAACCCAGCAATACCAATAGTTTGTCCGTCGGCTAGCTCAAGCGTCGATGACGCGCTTCGACGAGTAATTGGTGGGATAAAGTAGGTCGCATTGGTTGTTCCTGGGTCAATCGTTAACGAGCTGCTATTGGCAATTTCACTCACATCAACAGCCAAGTTTAGATTGATCTTTTTATCACTCAGAACCGTTGGGATAAATTTCAATCCAACTCCATACTCTTTATATTCAATCGTAATGCCATCTTCATCTGGCACAGGGATAGGGAATTCACCACCCGCTAAAAACTCAGCTTTAGAGCCACTTAATGCCGTTAAGTTAGGCTCAGCTAATACTTTCGCCACACCATTCTGTTTGGCTACATCCAGGGCGAATGTAAACAGGGTATTACTATCAATAAACGAGCCTAAAATGCCGTAATCAGTAGAGGTTGGAATATCAAAGATTGGCGTAGCCCCTAGAACACCAGCAGGAACTGACGACGCCCCCCAAGAAATATTCGATCCGCTCGTTTGGAAGAAGTGAAAGTTTGCATCAAATTTTCTCACCAAGCTTCTTTGAACCTCGGCAACCGTCACTTCCAACATAACTTGTTGAGCACCACCAATAGACATCAAGTTGATAACACCTGTCGCTGCAGCTTGCTCGCTACCACTTTCCTTCGATTCATCAGCCGTTTCACCCGAAGAGTAGGTTTCTGCTATTCGCATCGCTACATTCATTTGTTGCTGATTACTCACCTGCCCACTCAGCAGCAAGCGATTCTGGGCACTGTGCACCTCTATAGTTTCATCAGGAAGAAACTCATATAACTTCGCTTTTAAGCTATTAAGATCATGAGTGACTTCGATGTTGATCGATTCAATCAGCTGGCCACGGGAGTCCCACGCCATTAGGTTAGTAGCACCTAATTTTTTTCCGATTAAAAACAGCTCGCTCGATTTCAACATCACAATATCAAGTACATCAGGATCACCAAGCGACACTTTGCTCGCTTTCCCTGACAACACCACATGTGTTGATTTGTGATGAGGAACCGTTACCGTTTTACCCGTTTGTAGAGCAGCAAAGCTCAGTGTAGAGAAACAAACGAAGCTCAAAATACACGTTATTATTATTTTCATAACTCACCTCAATCCTTGACGCGAACACTAGATGCTTGAGTACCTTTAATGATCGTCACACTCGGCTTAGGTACGTATCGACGAACAACCTTTTTCTCAACTTCATGAGGGTTTCTCAGTGTCAGTTGAATACTGCCTTTACTCTTCGCTGTTAAAAGTTTTTCAGCATCTTTAGGTGAAACCTCTAATGTCACAGCTCGTACGATAATAGGACTGTTTTCATTCGTTTTTGCCGTTTGGTCTACTGCCAATACCTTGATATCTTTCAACACGGTACGAGTTGCTGCTGAGTTTTTGCTGTAAGAAACGGTGCTAAGTATGTCAACTTTATTACCTGGTAATAGAAAACCAGCCACACCAATAACGTCATCCACTCGTATTGTTACCGCACGTTTATTCTCAGGAATTAATGCAGCAAGCGTTGAGCCTTCTCCTGGAATAGTAAAACGCATTTTATGAAGCACTTCTCCAGCATAAATAGTATTGGCCACCACTTTGCCAACCAATTCAGAAGCATCGGAAAAATTATTTTCATTAATCCAATCAACTTCCATCAACTTTGTCGCTAAGAACTGTTCCTCAATAATGGTTCCAGCTTCAATTTCTTGTGATGCCACCACGACTGGATGACGCTCCACAGCTTCAACTTCAACGGTTGGTTGAACTTGATCTTCCATCCACTGCTTAGCAAAAAATACAGCCGCTAAGCCAAATACTACGGACAGTAAAAACAGTAGGAAAACTTGACTCTTATTCATTATTTTCTTCCTCGTGTCCATCAGAGGTAAAATAGACTTCCCATGCCATGGAAAGAATATCGAAGGTAATAACAGGCGGGAGTTGTTCAAACGAAAGAATATCTTTGCTTATACCAACGAGATCTTTCGGTAAACATGGGAAAAGTGGCACCTTAAGAAGCGTGTGCATTTGAGACAAACGCTCAAAGAATCCATCTTGAAGCTCTACTTCTTTATCAGCAACGACGCTCATCCATAAAGCTTCATAGTCTCGTTGGTTAAGTGGCTTGAATTCAATCTTGTAACCTAAACGACGCAAAAAGGCAGGGTCGCTTATTTTCTTGGGATTTAGATTTGTAGAGAAGGCCAGCGTTAATACAAATGGCATCGTTATCTGCTGACCATTAGGCAGCGACAAATAATCGAATGAGTACTCCATCGGTACTATCCAACGGTTAAGAAGCGCATCCACAGGCATGGGCTGACGACCAAGGTCATCAATGATAAAAATCCCATTGTTTGCCATCATTTGAACTGGTGCTAACCAGACTCGACTATTTTCTGAGTGATTGACTTCAAGCATATCCATCGTCAGTTCTCCCCCAACCTGGATATTGGGTCTTTCACAATTAAGCCAACGCTTGTCGTACTGATCTTTGAGGGAAATACTTTGATCGCTGCCGTTACTATCCAACGGTTTATGATGTTGCGCCGAAAACACCTTGATAATGTTACCCAGAGCATAGACAGCATAAGGGATAAATACAGAGGTATGTAAAGCATTCACAATACGGCTCGCGACAAATGTTTTACCCGTTCCTGCATGTCCATACAACAACAAAGCACGTCCCGAATTGATTGCTGGCCCAAGTACTGAAATCATTTTTTCGACACCATATACATCATTCAGTGCCGCCTCGACATGTGGCCGAGTTACTAACTCAGCTCTCAAGTCTTGTTGTTTTACCACCTCACTATATTGGGTAAGCGAAACCGGTGCGGGGCCTAAATAGGCATCACGCTTGAAAGCAAGATCCGCTTCTTCAAGCCCTTTTTCTGATAGTGAATAACGAACATGACTATGTGACACAGATGAGAGGGAAATATCAGAAGTAGGCTGAAATACCTCGATTAATGACTTCTTTCTTAAAACGGCTAAAGCACTTTCCACGATATGAGTCACAACACATAAATAATTAGAAAGCTCTAAAACATCCGATTTTGGGTAAGCCGACAAATGCTTAAGTACGAGATTTTCAATAACGACTTCAGGAACACCCAACATATCAAGAGATGTAGGGACGATTGGGGCTGAAATTTGTGGCTTCAAGGTTGTTGGAGCAGTACGCCCTATAATATCCATATATTATGTCTCCCCACAAAGCTAACCAACAACCGATTTAAGTAAAGTAGCTATACATCGCTAACCCTATAACAACAGAAGGAGCAAAAGGCATCGTTACTTTATTTGAATACCGAGTATGTAAATTAGCTGTTTTATCAATGACTGGTGCAGCTCCACCAAGCACAATTATCTTATTTTCAAAATAGCTTTTAATACTAAAACAGCTCGAGTTGGAGAGGTTGTATAGCAGGTAGAAAACCCCAACAACTCCAGAAGAAACCAAGATAAAGTACGATGCATCGAGTAATTGCCCCCACCCCAAATACATTCCTACAACACCTAATAACTTCACATCCCCTGCAGACATTGCTCTTAAAAAATAGAATAGCAATCCAAAACAAAAGAATACGACCGACCCAAATAAAGACATTAAGAAACTATCAAAGGTGTAACTGCTGTTAAACATTGATAAAAAATAGAAAAACAAAAAAAGAATCAATATTTTGTTCGGTATACGATGTTTCTCAACATCGTATACCGATACAGCAATTAGCAATGCCCAAAAAACAGAAGGCTCATTAATCATAATTTCAATTCATACGCTCGATATAATACTTTGAAATTTACTCACTAATGTCGTAGCCATTCCAGAGAAAATTAGCCCGACAAAAATTATGAGCGAGGCAGCACCAATGACATACTCAATAGTCGTTAACCCCTTTTGCTGTCTCACTCTCCGAGCAACCATGGCAGTAATCATTAAATACTGTTAATGATGTTATTAAGCTTAGCGGATAGGGCTGCCCCAAAACCAGTAAATATAGTGGTCAAGCCTAATACCAGTAACGCTGCACCAATTACATACTCGATAACAGTCAACCCTTCTTCATCTTTCATGAATTCTTTACAATTATTCAAAAACTTATCCATGAGAACCTCTCCTTGATTTACGTATCAGGCTTTGTTTGCCTGTAAAGTAAATCTAGAGGTGAGAGATATATTTGGTTAGGATTTTTTTGCCATTTACTTGCACTTTTTTGTGGTACTTCTAATCTAAATATAAAGCTTCATTAATTAGCCACTTTTAGACTAAAAGAGAATATGAAATGCATTGGGTATCTGTATGAAAATAGTAACCCCGTTATTATCGGATAAAGAGAGTGATTTCAACTCCGTTATTATCAATAAAATAAGTCACTATTTCTCTATTGCAAATTTCAAACAAGACATATCTATAATCAGTAACTTAGACGTCAGACTGGTATTTTTCATTTTGAATACCCCTGATAAAATCCAACTACTTACCATGGCTTTATCTATTTGCGAAAATTTGAACAAAAGAATTGTTATTATTTGCTCTGACCCGTTACCTAATATCGTTCGAAATCATAAGAATATATTTTTCATCATAGAAACAAACAGTAATCATCTGACCAGTCAATTCGAAGAGCTTAAGGCTAAGACACGGCATATGTTCGAGTCCCACTTCGATATCGACAGAGACACAAACAACAACAACCAGCTGCCTGTAAAAGCCTTCACATCCGAAGTCGTTAACTTTGTGATGGAGAACATCAACAAAGAAATCAGAGAAACAGAGATCGCCGAGAAATGTCACTGTTCAACCACCTATTTTTCTAAGAAGTTTCATCTACACTTTGGAGTAAGCTTTAGAGACTTCGTGTGCGATAAACGCATTCTACTTGCCAAAAAGTTAATCGAGGCAGATACCGAATCAAAAATTGCTGTCATTGCCTATCAATGTGGATACAAGGATGTGTCATATTTCTCGAGAATTTTTAAGAAACGGACTGGAGTAACGCCTGCAAGTTACAGGCGAGCCTGCACAGATAACGGAAAACAAAGAACATAAACGCTAATTTTACTCCCTAAAAGAAAAAATCATGGTACATTTAACATGATTTTAACAAAAATAACTTAGCGAAAAACATGGAGTTAGACAATGATTCAGCCTAACGAGTTTAGCCAAGAACAAGCAACAGCTCTCCCTACACCCAATGACATGATTTTAAAATGGGCAGAAGAACGCCCAGATGAAGTCTACTTAAAGCAAATTATTAACCGCCAATTTGTTGAGTTTACTTATAAAGAAGTGGCCGACAAAGCACTGAAACTGGCGTCAGCATTAGAAGGACTCGGAGCCCAACCCGGTGATCGAGTCGCTCTCGTATCGAAAAACTGTGCAGAATGGTTTATCTGCGATCTTGCCATGATGTTAGGAGATTTTGTCAGCGTCCCAATCTTTCCAACAGCGGGTGCCGATACCATACAGTACTGTATTGAACACAGTGAAAGTAAAATTGTGATTGCGGGTAAACTCGACGATCCTAAGGCCACTCAAATAGTACTGGATGATAATCCAAACTTGGTGAGTATCTCACTTCCCTACGATAGCGCAGCGAAGTGCCAACATACTTTCGAACAACTCATCGATACCCATGAACCCTCAACCAAGCGTCCTCAGCATCACGATGATAAAGTAATGTCGCTTGTTTATACTTCGGGTACATCAGGGCTACCAAAAGGCGCGATGCTCACATACGGCGCCTTTACGTGGTCAGTTCAACGGTTGATCGATCATATTGGTATCCAACCCGGCGATCGCTTGTTCTCTTATCTACCGCTTGCCCATATTACAGAACGCGTTTACATCTTTGGCTCATCGGTAATGGGCGGTATAGTCACTGCTTTCCCGGAGTCTTTAGATACCTTTATTGATGATGTGAAAATGCATCGCCCTACTCTATTTATTTCAGTTCCTCGCTTATGGACTCTGTTCCAGCAACGAATCCAAGATAAGCTTCCGCAGAAGAAACTGAATTTCTTACTTAAGATTCCGTTTATCAACAACATCATTAAGAAGAAACTGGCTGATGGCCTAGGGTTAGATCAAGCCCGCGTTTTGGGATGTGGTTCAGCTCCGGTATCACCGGCTCTACTCGCATGGTATGAGAGTGTTGGCCTACACATTACCGAGGCTTGGGGAATGACTGAGTCTTTCGCCTACAGCACGATAAATCACCCGTTTAGAGCCGACAAAATTGGTACTGTGGGTAATGCTGGTCCGGGCATCGAACTCAAAATTGCAGAAGATGAAGAAATTTTGGTTCGAAGCAAAGGTATGTTCTCTGGTTATTACAAAAATGACATAGCCACCCAAGAGTCTTTTAACTCTGAGGGATGGCTTCATACTGGCGATATTGGTGATATCGACAGCGAGGGCTACCTAACGATCCGGGGACGTAAAAAAGACACCTTTAAAACTGCGAAAGGTAAGTTTGTGGCTCCAGTGCCAATCGAAAACAAACTGTTTGAATACAGCCGCGTAGAAATGATGTGTTTGATCGGCTTAGGCTTACCTGGTCCTATCCTACTCGTGGTACCGCATGACTTCCCTAATTTTGATCGGGCTCGTTATGAAAGAACAAGTAAACGTGTCATTGAAAAAATGAACGAACAGTTAGCCTCGCATGAGAAGATCAAAGGGGTACTGATGATTAAGGAACCGTGGAGCATCGACAACGGTGTACTTACCCCTACTCTCAAGATAAAGCGACATATCCTTGAGCAGAAATACCATGAAATCGGTCATAACTGGCCGAAAGATAAATTAGTGGTTTGGGAAGAGTAATCAAAACCGAGAGGGAGCCATTACGGCTCCTTTTTCATAAGCTCAAGTTACAAGTATTTAGTGTAATCAGCCGCATCATTACGTTCATAGTCCAAACCGATATCCTTTCTCATCCGATCGCTCAAAGATTCCGAGCTAATAACTTGTCTTGATTTAGCCGCCTTACTATTCTTTTTTTTATCATTAACTTGAAAAATATAAGTAACTAATCTGCCAATCCAACAGGTCATTGCTTTCATTTTATCTCTCTTGTTTTTCCTATTAATTTGTCGTTATTATGGAAATAAGCAGTTCGATAAGCGAACAACCATTATTAACAAGGACTATAAGCTGAGGTTATGGATAATAGACTGCGTCACCTTTCAGGCCTCCGTTACTTTGAAGTTGCGGCACGCTTGCATAGCTACAGTAAGGCAGCTGAGGAACTGTTTGTTAGCCAAGCAGCCGTCAGCCAAAAGATTCGCCAACTAGAAGAACAGGTTGGATGTAAGCTTTTCATTCGTAAGGGGCGTGTTATGGCCTTAACACATGAAGGGCGCACACTTTTCAAACATGTTTCTGATGGGTTTCAAGAGGTATTGCTAGGTTTAAACAAGATCCAGTCTGAACCCATTCAAGGTCTGCTTGTTGTTAGAAGCCCTCCTTCATTTGCTTCACGTTGGTTACTACCACGGCTTTGGAAGTTCTCGGTAAAGCACCCAGAGATCCCGATCAAAGTGCTAACAGGCTGCGATACCCCAAATTTAAAACACGGTGAGATTGATGTGGCTATTCGACAAGGTGAAGACCTATGTGTGGAAGATGGTTTAACTCTTGAGGTACTAATCAACGAACCTATCTATCCTTTTTGCTCACCAGAATTAGCAAACTCTCTTATACTCACCTCACCAGAACAGCTACTTAAATGTTGGTTAGTTCAATTCGAGGGGGGTTGCTTCCCTTGGGAAAGTTGGTTTAAACAAGCGAATGTTCCGATGCAAGACAGTTCTATTCAATGGATGGAAGTAGGTACTTTTGATATGGGATTAACGACAGTTATGGCTGGTCATGGAGTTTGCCTTGCAACAGACAGTTTAGCTGGTGACTTCATTGAACGCGGCTTGTTAGTAAAGCCATTTGATATAGGCATGACGCCTGGCGTTCAAGTAAATCTATGTTTTGACCCTAACTCGCCTAGAGAAGTGCGTATAACGGCATTTACCAATTGGTTACATGAAGAAGTAAATGAGATATTGGAGAACTAGCTCTTGTCTTTCAACTCCTGAAATAGGCAGTTCTTCAATAACTAAACACAAACTACCAGCTTAAATGGTCTGATAATTCATAAAGCGAAACTGGTATACTTAGCTCAAATAAATGGCGAGAACATCTCATGACACAAGACAATAATCCACTGCACGGTATCACTCTACAGAAGCTACTGACTGAATTGGTTGAACATTACGGTTGGGAAGAGTTGAGTTACATGGTGAACATCAACTGCTTTAAAAAAGACCCGAGCATTAAATCGAGCTTAAAATTTTTGCGTAAAACAGATTGGGCACGCACCAAAGTAGAGCAGATTTACATCGACTTAAAGCGTTAGTCTCTCCCTGCTTTATCAGTCCCGTGTTGAATAAATACGGGACAACCACTGTGTCTACTTTTTAGGGGCTACATCAGCACCTCGCACCTCGCACCTCGCACCTCGCACCTCGCACCTCGCACCTCGCGGTATATTACAAACAATAAAAAGCCCCGCAAGCTTTCACTTGCGGGGCTTTTTTAGCTAATTTAGAAAAGGGCTAATTACTTACCAGCTTCTTTTTCTGCTTTAACTTTTGCAATCACTTCGTCAGCAACGTTAGTTGGACATGGTGCGTATTGCGCGAATTCCATAGAGAATTGGCCACGACCAGAAGTGATAGTACGTAGGTGACCGATGTAGCCGAACATCTCAGAAAGAGGTACGTCAGCTTTAATACGAACACCAGTAACGCCAGCTTGTTGATCTTTGATCATGCCACGACGACGGTTAAGGTCACCGATAACATCACCAACGTGATCGTCTGGAGTGAACACGTCAACGTTCATGATAGGCTCAAGAAGTTGCGCGCCAGCTTTAGGCATAGATTGACGGAATGCGCCTTTCGCTGCGATTTCAAATGCGATAGCAGATGAATCGACTGCGTGGAAGCCACCATCGAAAAGTTCAACTTCAACGTCTAGCGTAGGGAAGCCAGCTAGTACGCCGTTATCCATCATGCCAGCAAAGCCTTTCTCAACTGCAGGCCAGAATTCTTTAGGAACGTTACCGCCCACAACTACTGAGTTGAACTTGAAGCCAGAACCTGCTTCACCTGGTTTGATACGGTAATCGATCTTACCGAATTGACCAGAACCACCAGACTGTTTCTTATGCGTGTAGCTATCTTCAATTGCTTGAGTGATAGTTTCACGGTAAGCAACTTGAGGAGCACCAACTGTTAGGTCAACGCCGTAAGTACGCTTAAGGATATCTACCTTGATGTCTAGGTGAAGCTCACCCATACCTTTAAGGATAGTTTCGCCAGTTTCTTCGTCAGTCTCAACTTGGAAAGATGGATCTTCTGCAACCATTTTACCGATCGCGATACCCATTTTCTCAGAACCGCCTTTATCTTTTGGAGATACAGCGATAGAGATTACTGGAGTTGGGAAAACCATTGGCTCAAGCGTTACTTGGTCTTTTGGATCACATAGAGTGTGACCAGTTTGAACGTTCTTCATACCAACGATCGCAATGATGTCACCAGCTTGTGCGCTAGTTAGTTCGTTACGGTCATCAGCTTGCATCTCAACCATACGGCCAACACGCTCAGTTTTACCTGTGAATGAGTTAAGGATCGTGTCACCTTTGTTCAATTTACCAGAGTAAATACGAACGAAAGTTAGAGCACCGAAACGGTCATCCATGATTTTGAACGCAAGCGCTTTGAAAGTTTCTTCAGTAGAAACGATAGCGTGGTTGCCTGTTTCTTCGCCGTTCTCATCCATTAGAGGTTGAGGATCAACTTCAGTTGGAGAAGGTAGGTAATCTACTACAGCATCAAGGATAACTTGCATGCCTTTGTTCTTGAACGCAGAACCACAGAACGTAGGGAAGAATGCGATATCACGAGTACCTTTACGGATACAACGTTTGATGTCTTCGATAGAAGGCTCTTCACCTTCCATGTAAGCTTCCATTAGGTCATCGTCTTGCTCTACAGCAGTTTCGATTAGCTCTTCACGGTATTGCTCAACGTCATCAACCATGTCCGCAGGAACATCTGTGATTTCGTAGTTTTCAGGAAGACCAGTGTCATCCCAAACGTATGCTTTACGGCTTAGAAGGTCTACAACACCCACGAATTCATCTTCGCGGCCGATTGGTAGAACCATAACTAGAGGAGTTGCACCTAGAACGTTTTTAACTTGGTCAACAACGTTGTAGAAATCTGCACCCATACGGTCTAGTTTGTTAACGAAGATCAGACGAGATACTTCTGATTCGTTAGCGTAGCGCCAGTTAGTTTCTGATTGTGGTTCAACACCACCAGAACCACAGAATACACCGATACCGCCATCAAGTACTTTAAGAGAACGGTATACTTCAACTGTGAAGTCAACGTGTCCAGGAGTATCGATAACGTTTAGACGGTGACCGTTCCAGAAACAGCTTACAGCTGCTGATTGGATAGTAATTCCGCGCTCAGCTTCCTGTTCCATGAAGTCAGTAGTTGATTCGCCATCATGTACTTCACCAGTCTTGTGGATCTGACCAGTTAGCTTAAGGATACGCTCAGTGGTAGTTGTTTTACCCGCATCAACGTGCGCGAAAATACCAATGTTTCTGTATTTCGATAAATCTGCCATTGTCTTACTCTGTTAATAGGATATAAAATGCGCGCAGAGTATATCACAATCTGTGAGGACTGATAGCTTTGCATGCATTTGGGACTAAAAAAATTTGCCTTTTTCTAACATATAGAAAAAGGCAATCTGAAGAAACAATCTAAATGATTGTTAAGTTTAGTGCTAACTTAAAGCGAAAATAGCGTTTAAGTTAGACTGAATTTCTGCTGTATAGAGTAGCTGAAGTGAGCTCAATTACAACTCATCAAAAGCATTAATTGCTTCCGATAATTTTTTCACACCGTGGATCTGCATTCCTGGAATGCCACCTTTAGGCATGTTAGCCGCTGGTACAATGGCTCTCTTGAAGCCGTGTTTAAACGCCTCATTTAAGCGCTCTTGACCGCTCGGTACAGGTCGAATCTCACCAGCAAGGCCTACTTCGCCAAAAACCACCACATCTTTTGGCAATGCGCGGTCTCTGAAACTCGAAAGTAAAGCCATTACCAATGCAAGATCAGCACTGGTTTCGGTTACTTTAACACCACCAACGACATTCACAAACACATCTTGGTCAGCCATTTGTAAGCCGCCGTGTTTATGCAGCACGGCTAGTAACAATGACAGTCGATTTTGCTCGAGACCAACAGCGACACGACGCGGGTTAGCCAGCTGCGAATAATCCACCAGCGCTTGGATTTCAACAAGGAGTGGACGCGTTCCTTCCCAAACTACCATCACTGAACTGCCTGAGGTTTCTTCTTCACCACGAGACAGAAAAATAGCCGATGGATTGCTAACTTCTTTTAGCCCTTGCCCTGTCATAGCAAACACACCTAGCTCATTCACTGCACCAAAACGGTTCTTGTGGCTGCGCAAGGTTCTAAAACGACTGTCCGTTCCGCCATCTAACAGCACCGAGCAGTCAATAATGTGTTCAAGTACTTTTGGTCCCGCTAAGGTACCGTCTTTAGTTACGTGTCCCACTAGGAATACGGCAACGTTGTTCTGTTTCGCATAGCGCGTTAATGCGGTTGCCGATTCGCGCACCTGAGCAACACTGCCTGGAGACGATTGAACATCAGCGACATGCATAACTTGGATTGAATCGATAACCATGATCTTAGGCTGCTCTCTTTCTGCAACCTGACAGATTTTATCAACATTGGTTTCAGAGAGCATTTTGAGATGCTCTTTTGGTAACCCTAATCGAGATGCTCGCATCGCAACTTGTTGAAGAGATTCTTCGCCAGTGACATAAAGTGTCGGTAACTGGGAAGAAAGCTGACACATAGTCTGCAATAACAGCGTTGATTTACCGGCACCAGGGTTACCACCAATAAGAATCGCAGCGCCAGGTACAACACCACCACCAAGTACACGATCAAGCTCTTTGAAGCCACTACTAAAGCGCGGGACCTCTTGCAAGTCGATTTCCGATAGCGTTTGAACCGAAGATTCAGTTGCACCACCAGCGTAACCACTTAGTCGTTCATTGCGCGCGACCTGAGGTGAAGCGGCTAACCTAACTTCTGTAATCGTGTTCCAAGCACCACATGCATTGCACTGCCCTTGCCAACGTGGAAAATCAGCACCACAGTCATTACACACATAAGCTCGCTTTGCCTTAGCCATAAAACCTCAATAATTTGCTTGGTAACGGGTAAATGTTGCTATTTTGTGACCCCGTTGACCGTACAGGTGAAAATAAAAGTTGCAGTAGGGCCACGAATACCTAAAGATCAAATACAACTCGTCGATAACAATAACGCACCATCCATTCTAACAAGAAAAGTATGCAGCAATCTGAAATTCTATCTGTAGCAGAACGACTTATTCCGGCCTACCATGCCGAAGATTTCGAATTCCTTCTTTCTCAAATGACAGAAGGCGAATCGCCGTCTCTAAAACTGCTCGTTAAAATGGAACTGAATCGTATCATGGCTCCGTGCACAAAGAGCATTGATTTACGCGGTCGTATTGATAATGAATGTCATCAATTCACGCTAGACGAGCGTAAACATTGGCTTGATGACATAGCTTTGAACGCGTATCAACGTGGTACTAAAAAATTTAAAGGTTATACCGAGGGCGTGTGGGAGTTAGTGATGACTCCTCGCATTCAACCTCTTCGTAATATTGTTAAAACATCCTCTCAAGATGACCACGATATCACTAACGCTGATAGCCCCTATGAAGCAGAAGCCATTAACCTCGGTTACGATTTAAAACGCAAAGAAAACAGGCTCAAGATTAGCTCACAGGTTGAAATCACCACACCAAAAGGACAAAGCCTACATGGTGTGACAGTTGATATTTCTCCGTCGGGTGCAAAGTTCAAGGTACCAAGGGCGTTTAAATACAACCTAGGGGAAATCATCAGTGTTAAATTCACTGAGCTTGTTGAGAAGTCACTAGAAGCCGATGTTAATGAGGCGGTTGAATTTCGTATTCTGGGTATTGATGAATCCTACGAGAACAATGCAGTCAAATTTTTAAGATGCATGAGAATCAGCGATACAACGAGTGTGGCTCGTTTACTCGATGAATCTCTAAATAGTGTCAGCAAGAAAACCAGCCATGAGAATCAAGATAGGCTCATTCGAACGCGAACTCGCGGTATTGAACACACCTATCTAAAGTACACCTGTAATCTCCCTCTATTCTTCAGTGGTAGTGAGTTGAAGCTCGCGCTGCTCACGGATAACAATCATCCCCAATGGCAATACTGGCATGATGAGCGTAACCAACAGGCTCTGGGTACTTTGTTCAACGAACAACGTATGAACTTACTCGCTAAGCCTGGCGTGAAGGGAACCAGTAACGTTATCTACTCTTTTACCCATGAACATAAAAATAAGACCTTGTTCTACTCGATGATGCTGCCTGAAGCTTCTCGTGAAGAGAGGCAACTGTTCTGGCACATCGGCGGTAAACGTAAAAGTTGGAAGGCGTTCAAATTCTCGGTTTTCGAATTATCCGACTCTGAGCGACAAGCCTTAGCTGAGCATTCAGATACGCTTGCTCAAAGCTCAGCGCAACTGACTCATTGCGGTATCTTGCAAGAGATCGGTGATCATGAAAGTGCTGCCGATTATCTATTAAGTGAAAAACCACGCATTCCAAGCAGTGACCTTAATCGCTTTCGTCATCCGCGAACGGTGGTGGGAAACATTCAAAGTATCTACTTTGATTCCCAAAGTCGTCGTAAAGAACCGAGATATAGCTTTAAATCGCCAATTCAACTCACATCACAAGATAGCCCAACAATAAATGGACACACTGTAGACATATCAAAACGTGGCCTAAGCATTACCCTTGAACACCCAATGGTACTCAAGATTGATGATCCTGTTGTGGTGAATTTCAATGAACTGCAACTCTATGATAAAAACTTGCCAT
Source organism: Vibrio sp. 10N.286.49.C3 (assembly GCF_041469545.1). Classification (NCBI taxonomy): domain Bacteria; kingdom Pseudomonadati; phylum Pseudomonadota; class Gammaproteobacteria; order Vibrionales; family Vibrionaceae; genus Vibrio; species Vibrio sp. 10N.286.49.C3. The sequence goes on along the minus strand of NZ_JBFRKT010000009.1, from coordinate 136,591 downwards.
TAAGCACAGTGCCTTACCACGTAATTCGTGTAAGCCCGAACGGTTGCAACGTTCAATTGGTTATCACTGAGAATGCAAAAACAATGCGTACCATCGCATTCCTCAATGGGCTTATCGATCAGAACCAAAGTAAGCTAAATAAGAAGCAAGAAATACTGCCCACCGATTCACTGCTTAAATCACTGCACACTGTTTTGCTTAACAAAATGGTCAGCAATCCAATTTTCATTGATAAGCCGGGCTCAACGTTGCGTTGTAAGCTCATTGGTGTGAACTTCCCGCTGAACAAGCATCTAGCGTTACTCGCTAAACTTGGGCACAACCAAAAGTTTTCACTGGAACCGATTTTCAAAGGTCACTCTAATTCACTATTAGCTGAGCCACTGAAAAGAATTGAAGGTGCAGAGCCAAAACATCATGACGTATACATTGCTGCGATAAAGTTTGGTAACAAGATTCAATCTGTACATACGAAGTTGGTGAAAGACTTTGCATCTACGAAAGAACGTATTTCTTTCATCAAGAAGGCACAAGATCTGGGTGATGTGTATGTACTGCGAGTCACTACCGCCCCTATCTTTAATCCATTAACCAGCTTGTTCCAATCAGACTTAGCCGAGCTTTCGCGCATCAGTATGCACCAAGCGAAGAAGTTAGAGAGTGAGGTCACCGCTTTTATTGGTTATGGTGAGATAGAAGACATTACCGATGAAGTATTGATTCGATTGGAACTCTCGCACTAAATAGCCAGATCAACTTACCGGTTGTCGACTTATCGGATTTAAAAGTAGAAAAAGCAGGCTCATCACCTGCTTTTTTTGTCTCTACGTCGCTATACTAATCAACTAATAGTATTAGATACGAAACCTAAGGTTTGGCTTGCCAGCTGATTTTTTGCTGCTTAGCTAATACACCTGACAAGATACAAAGCACCCCACCTAAGCCAGCATAACGCACAGCAGTTTGTGCCTGTTGTTCAACTTTCGGTTTTGCATGGTAAGCAATCCCTAAACCGGCAGAACCCATCATAACCAAGTCATTGGCACCATCACCCACGGCAACGGTGTTATGCAGTTCCAGTTCATACTCTTCAGCAAGTTCTACCAAGATATCCGCTTTGGTCTGTGCGGAAACAACATCGCCTAATACTTCACCCGTCAATTTACCATTGACGATCTCTAGCGTGTTTGACTGAGCGTGGTCAAGATCAAGCGTATCTTTCAGGTAGTCTGAGAAATAAGTAAAACCACCCGATGCAATCGCCGTCTTCCAGCCAAGTTTATTCAGAGTATTCACTAGCTCAACCAAGTCTGGCATGAATGGTAATGACTGGCGCACTTGCTCTAAAATAGTTTCATCAGCGCCTTTCAGTGCTCCTACTCGTTGGCGTAGGCTCTGTTCAAAGTCAAGCTCGCCTTGCATCGCACGCTCTGTGATTTCAGAAACTAACTCTCCGACTCCTGCGAGCTTTGCTATCTCATCGATGCATTCAATTTGAATTGCTGTGGAGTCCATATCCATCACGATCAAACCTGGCTTAGATAAGTCTGGGACCTCGCTAAGGCAAGCATAATCAAGCTTCAGTGCTTGTAAAATTTCTTCGTGTGCAGGGGTTAAGTTCCCTGACATCAGTGCCACTTCATAATGTCCCACCTTCCACGTATCGAGGATGGTGTTGTAGGTACCAGTGAAAAAGTCGATGTCATCGAATGATTGTGGAGATAGGTACTCACCGAACACAATCCAATTGGCTTTAGATTTAGCGAGTTGAGAAGCGAAACGTGTCTCGGGGAGTCGGGTTAATAATGTCGTATGCCTTTTAATCGGCAGATATTTCTGAGCGTCCATGTGTATGATTCCTAATTAACTATGCTAAACGTTAACCTATTGCAATTTGAAAACGCAAGTCTCAATATGTCTTAATCATAACATTTGTTTATTTCAGGCTTCGTGAAACATGAATGAATCATTGTTCTCAATACGTAACGCTTTACGAGTATTAGCCCTAATTTTGTTGGCTGCTATGTTCGTGGTAACCATTAAAAACACAGTAGTGATCAGTAAAGGTAATGAGAAGATCCAAGCAAAACAGTTGGAAACGCTGACCAAACTACTGATCTCACAGGCATCACTTTCAGCCAGTAAGATGATCACTCAGCAAGACCAAGAGCGCCTGCTAGAGCTCACTAACCAACTCTCTCAGGATCGATTGGTATTTGATACCACCATCTACGATGCAGAAGGGATTCGACTGGCTTCGAGTGAAAAAGCGCTCTCGGTACGCGAGGTTCTTGGCTTAGACACACCTCTTTCAACGGCAAGTATCGGCAGGCAGCAACTCGTTGAACCTATTTACTCTCCAGAGAGTACGATCATTGGCTTTATCCGCGTGACTTTTGAGACAGGAAAAATGACAGCTATTTCTGATCATCACTACCGTAAGAGCGATCGCTACATGATCGGTATGGTCTTAATGGGATTTGTCAGTGGCGTGTTGTTCATCATGCTTATTCGTAAAAGAAAGGCTAAGTCTGGGGAAAACTGGCTGCTTAAAAATGTCAGCTCTTAACAGCTTATACCAATCACAGTAAGTAAGTGATCAGAAATAGCGCAGGAAAAAGGCTTGAGAACAAGGCGTGATTTTCTGATAAGTAGTTATTCTACAATCAAAAATCACAACGCAGTTATCGAGTGTTTTAACTAGCTAGGCTGACCAGTTATTTACTACGATTGGTATTAGTTTAACAAATTCAATAAAAAGCCCCGAAGCTCAGGCAGCAACGGGGCTTTTGTTATCTATTAAACTTTGCGGTATCTATTAAGCTTTTTGAAATCTATGAGCTGATTAGTCTTGGTCACCAAGCAGCACAGAGTCTAGTGCGATAACCATCATGTCGTTGAAAGTCGTTTGACGTTCATCTGATGTGGTTTGCTCACCAGTTTTGATGTGATCAGAAACAGTACAAATAGTCAGAGCTTTTGCACCGTATTCAGCACACACACCATAGATGCCTGCCGCTTCCATTTCTACGCCGACAATGCCGTATTTATCCATCACTTCGAACATCTCTGGATCTGGCGTGTAGAACAATTCAGCCGAGAACAGGTTGCCAACCTTTACATCAACACCACGCGATTTTGCTGCATCTTCCGCTGCACGTACCATTTTGTAGTCTGCGATTGCGGCAAAGTCATGACCTTTAAAGCGAATACGGTTCACTTTAGAGTCGGTACATGCACCCATGCCGATAACCACATCACGTACTTTGATATCTTCGCTCACAGCACCACAACTACCAACACGAATGATCTTTTTCACACCAAAGTCTTTGATCAGCTCTGTCGCGTAAATAGAACACGATGGAATGCCCATACCGTGTCCCATTACCGAAACCTTACGACCTTTGTAAGTACCGGTGTAACCAAACATGTTGCGAACGTCGCACACTTCAACCACTTCTTCTAAGAAGGTTTCAGCGATGTATTTAGCACGTAGCGGGTCACCTGGCATGAGAACTACGTCAGCGAAATCACCCATTTCAGCATTAATATGTGGAGTAGCCATTGAAAATATCCTTAATCTCAAAACAAAAAAAGAAGAGAGAGGCTTCCCTCTCTCTTCGTTAACTATTATAGAAAGCTTGTACCGTGTCCCATTGGCGATGTGCCAAAGTAAGACGCTAAGCTTTGACCAATATCAGCGAAGGTATCACGACGGCCTAGAGAGCCAGCAGGAACCTTGTTTCCGTAAACAATCACAGGGATATGTTCACGAGTATGGTCAGTACCTGGCCATGTCGGATCACAACCGTGGTCAGCAGTTAAGATAAGTACATCATCTTCTTTCATCATATCGATGATTTCATTGATACGGCCATCGAAGTACTCAAGTGCCGCTGCGTAACCTGCAACGTCACGGCGGTGGCCGTAAGCTGAGTCGAAATCAACGAAGTTAGTGAACACGATAGTGTTGTCGCCCGCTTCAGTGATCGCTTCTTTAGTTGCTTCAAATAGCGCAGGAATACCTGTTGCTTTCGTTTTCTGAGTAATACCACAACCTGCGTAGATATCAGAGATCTTACCGATTGAGTGAACGTTACCGCCCTTCTCATCAACCAACTTCTGAAGAACTGTCGCCGCTGGCGGCTCAACAGAAAGGTCACGACGGTTACCAGTACGTTCGAACTGACCTTTACCTGGGCCAATGAACGGGCGCGCAATAACACGGCCGATGTTGTAGTCTTCTAGCTCTTCACGAGCAATCTGACAAAGGTCTAATAAGTTCTGTAGACCGAATGTCTCTTCATGACATGCGATTTGGAAAACAGAGTCTGCTGAAGTATAGAAGATTGGCAAGCCACTCTTCATGTGCTCTTCACCTAGGTTATCTAGGATTTCTGTACCCGATGAGTGACAGTTACCTAAGAAGTCAGATAAACCTGCACGCTCAAGGATGCGGTCAGTCAGTTCTTTTGGAAAACTGTTTTCTTTGTCGGTGAAGTAGCCCCAGTCAAACAGTACCGGTACACCTGCGATTTCCCAGTGACCTGATGGCGTGTCTTTACCAGAAGACAGCTCAGCAGCGTGACCGTACGCGCCAATGATCTCAGCGTCTGCGTTCATACCAGGAGCAAAGCGACCTGTAGACTCTTTGTGAGCCATAGCTAAACCTAGCTTAGACAGGTTTGGCAGCGTTAGTGGACCTTTACGATCCGCATTGTCTGCAAGACCTTGATCACAATGGTCAGCAATGTGACCCATAGTGTCTGAACCTACATCACCGAATGTGTCCGCATCTGCTGTTTCGCCGATACCGAATGAATCTAAAACTAAAATAAATGCTCTTTTCATTTTCTTCACCAACTTATTGCTCTTTGCACCAGAACTCTGTTTATCGGCATACACAAGGTATGCCGATACCTGTTATTTACACGTCTTCAGAACGAATCTGACGGTAAACGTCTGGCGTTACTGTATATTCTCCGCCCACAGTGATTGCATTTTGTAATGCTTTTGCAGCTTCTTGCCACTGTTGTTCATTGCGAGCATGAATCATTGCTAATGGTTTATCGGCGCTTGCTACTTCGCCAAGGCGAATGAAGCTATCAAAACCGACTGCGTAATCAATGCTGTCTGTTGCTACGCGGCGACCACCGCCCATACCAACGACAGCCATACCAATTGCACGCGTATCCATCGCTGATACTACACCGCTTTCTAGCGCATACACTGGTTTAACAATTTCTGCTTTTTCTAGGTAGTTATCGTAGTTCGTTACGAAATCAGTTGGACCACCAAGGCCCGCTACCATTTTACCGAAGCACTCTGCTGCTTTACCGTTATCCAGTACTGCCATCAGTTTTTCACGCGCTTCGTCTGAATCTTTTGCAAGGTTACCCAGAACCAGCATTTCAGCACACGATGCCATCGTAATTTCTAGCAAACGAGGGTTACGATATTCGCCGGTTAGAAATTGAACCGCTTCACGTACTTCTACTGCGTTACCCGCTGAAGAAGCCAGAACTTGGTTCATGTCCGTTAGGATTGCCGTTGTTTTAGTACCCGCACCGTTTGCTACTGCAACGATAGATTTTGCTAACTCTTCAGACGCTTCGTAAGTCGGCATGAATGCGCCTGAACCTACTTTTACGTCCATCACTAAAGAATCAAGACCAGCAGCCAATTTCTTAGACAAAATTGAAGCTGTGATCAACGAGATGTTGTCGACTGTTGCCGTGATATCTCGAGTCGCGTAAACGCGCTTATCAGCCGGTGCTAAATCACCAGTTTGGCCGATGATCGCTACGCCAGCTTCTTTGGTTACAGCACCAAACACATCGTTGGTGGGTGTAATATTGTAACCAGGGATAGATTCAAGTTTGTCTAGCGTACCGCCAGTGTGGCCTAAACCACGACCAGAGATCATTGGAACGAAACCACCACATGCTGCCACCATAGGGCCAAGCATCAGAGAAGTTACGTCACCAACACCACCAGTAGAGTGCTTATCAACGATTGGGCCATCAAAGTTCATGTGGCTCCAGTCAATCACCATGCCCGAATCACGCATTGCACACGTCAGTGCGATACGTTCTGGCATCGTCATTTCATTAAAAAAGATAGCCATTGCGAATGCTGCAATTTGGCCTTCAGAAACGGTATTTTTAGCCACGCCTTGAATGAAGAAGTTAATTTCTTCAGTCGTTAGGACTTCACCATCACGTTTTCTGCGAATAATTTCTTGAGGTAGATACATTAGTGCCTCCCAAACTCTAGTGAGTATGGTTTGTAGGGAAAGAGGTAATATGGAGTGACTTAACGCCACTCCATCAAACAGACTTTATTGTTATACCCGATAGGGAAATTAGTATGCTGCTGGATCAGCAGTTTGGTCTGTCACTTCTAATGTATTAAGAAGGTTAGTCAGTAGGCTTGAAGCACCAAAACGGTAGTGCATGTTGTCTGCCCAGTCAGCGCCTAGTAGCTCATCAGCCATTGCTAGGTAAGCTTGAGCATCTTCAGCTGTACGTACGCCACCAGCTGGTTTGAAACCAACTGTTTTAGCTACGCCCATGTCACGAATAACTTCAAGCATCATGCGCGCGTACTCTGGAGTCGCGTTTACTGGCACTTTACCTGTTGAAGTTTTGATGAAGTCTGCACCTGCTTCGATACAGATCTGAGAAGCTTTCTTGATCAGTGCTTCTTCTTTTAGCTCACCAGTTTCGATGATCACTTTAAGCGTGATGTCACCACAAGCGGCTTTACATTGCTTAACTAGCTCAAAGCCAACTTCTTCGTTGCCAGCAATAAGAGCACGGTATGGGAATACTACGTCAACTTCGTCTGCGCCGTACGCTACCGCTGCTTTTGTTTCTGCAACAGCAATTTCGATGTCGTCATTACCATGAGGGAAGTTAGTTACAGTCGCAATGCGTACTTCTGGAGTACCTTGCTCACGCAACGCCTTTTTAGCTGCTGGGATGAAGCGAGGGTAAATACAGATTGCAGCGGTGTTGCCAACTGCAGTCTTCGCGTCATGACAAAGTGCCACTACTTTTTCAGTAGTATCGTCGTCATTTAGCGTAGTTAGGTCCATAAGTTTAAGTGCACGTAGAGCTGCTGCTTTTAAATCGCTCATTTCTATCTCCGATCAATATATTCAAATAGTTAACTACTTCACCATCCATCCAGTATAGATGGATATTTTAGTAATGCTCAGTAGTCACAAATGAACGGACTTGGTTCCCTGAAGACTTGATAACTTTCGCTACCAATTGCAATCCTTGTCACCGCACAGTACCAGTTTGGTCTATGGCACAACAAATCAGTCATGTTGTGTCTAACATCTATAGTGTATTGCTAATATAGCGTATTGCTAAGTTTGGCTTAATCCCAGAAGAATAACGTTCGAGCTAATCTCAATGTTACTTTCTTGCCAGCAGAGACATCCTATCCCTTTAGCTAATACATTATAGGTATCCATCAATAAATTGTAGTGCTCCTTAGAACGCAAACGGTTTGTATCTCAAAAAAACATTCTAGACCCATTTTCGACTCCAAGCATTCACTCATGCTAATGCTCAAAATCACTAGGCCCAAAAACAAAAAAGCCCCGCAGCAATTTCTTGCTACGGGGCGATATTATTATGGCGTCTATATATCGATTTCTAACTGATTAGAAAGACAGGAAGAAGCCAGCAATTGTTGCTGCCATCAGGTTAGATAGAGTACCAGCTACAACCGCTTTAACACCCATACGTGCGATGTCGTGACGACGGTTTGGAGCAATACCACCTAGACCACCTAGAAGAATCGCAATTGAAGAAAGGTTTGCGAAACCACATAGAGCGAACGAGATAATTGCTTGAGTCTTAACAGACATTACTTGACCAGTCGCTTCAACGATTTGAGCGTTTTCACCGATGTATGGTACGAAGTTTAGGTATGCAACGAATTCGTTAACAACTGTCTTCTGACCAATGAAAGAACCAGCAATAGTTGCTTCTTCCCATGGAACACCAATGATGAATGCTAACGGTGCGAAGATCCAACCTAGAAGAAGTTCTAGAGTTAGGTTTTCCATACCGAACCAACCACCGATGCCACCTAGGATACCGTTGATAAGAGCGATTAGACCGATGAATGCTAGTAGCATTGCACCAACGTTAAGTGCTAGTTGTAGACCAACTGACGCACCGCCAGCCGCTGCATCGATAACGTTAGCAGGCTTGTCGTCGCCACCGTCGATGTCTGAACCTAGGTTCTCGTCAACTTCATCAGTTTCAGGCTTGATGATTTTAGCGAATAGTAGACCACCAGGTGCTGCCATGAATGACGCTGCTACTAGGTACTCTAGAGGTACACCCATAGATGCGTAACCCGCTAGTACACCACCAGCAACAGACGCTAAACCACCACACATTACTGCGAATAGTTCAGAGTTAGTCATTTTAGGAACAAATGGACGAACAACTAGAGGCGCTTCCGTTTGACCAACGAAGATGTTTGCAGCTGCAGACATAGACTCGGCGCGAGAAGTACCTAGAGCTTTCTGAAGACCACCACCAAGAACCTTGATTACAACTTGCATCGCACCAATGTAGTAAAGTACAGAGATAAGAGCAGAGAAGAAGATTAGTGTTGGTAGAACTTGGAATGCAAAGATGAATCCGATACCGTCAACTGAGAAGTTAACAAGGCTACCAAATAGGAAGCCAGTACCATCTTTACCGTAGTCGATCACGTTTGCTACACCAGCAGAGAAACCTGCAAGTAGATCACGACCCCAAGGGATGTAAAGTACGAATGCACCAAGTGCGAATTGGATAGCGAAAGCGCCACCCACTGTTCTTAGATTAATTGCTTTGCGGTTGTCGGATAGTAGTACTGCGATTGCAATCAGTGCAACCATTCCGACGAGGCTCATAAACAGGCTCATAGTTTATGACTTCCTTATTAGTTATTTATTGGCGTGTTACAAAATGGGGCTATAAAGCGGAGGCAATTATACTCATGCGACCACTAATAAAGTAATGCCGTCCTCACACTTTCGTAGAAGATTCATGTACCATTCACACGTAAATGTGAGCCGAATCACAAGCCAAGTGCAATTTACGCAAACGATAAACAAAAACCTTCGATTTTATTCACATATACCGAATGCGCGATGGCTATTTTGCCAAATTTGCGCTGCAACCGATTGCTTCGGTTCTTTTCTAAGCAAAAACAGTTCATTTAAGATCGTAACTAAATACTTGGAATGATTAACATTTCCTTGTTTTCCATGCATGGGCATATCCGGGGCATCCGTTTCTAACACCAGGCCGTCAAGAGGCAGTTTTGAGATAGTGGTGCGTGTTTTTTGTGCTCTTGGGTAAGTAATCGTTCCACCGACACCAATATAGAAACCAAGCTGAATCCACGCCAAAGCCTGCTGTTCGCTCCCTGAAAATCCATGAATCACACCACCCAAAGTAAATTTATACTGCTTTATTAGCTCAATAAGTCGGTTAAAAGACTTCCTTTCATGGATGATTAAAGGCAGCTTAAACGCCTTAGCTAGCTCTATTTGTTGGATGAAAAAACGCTCTTGTTTCTCCCGTGCAACATCGACAAAAAAGTCGAGACCACACTCTCCTATCGCAACGCATTGACTGTTTTTTGATGAGAGTAATCGGCGAAGCTCTGAGAATTGCTTGTCATTGGCTTGCTCTAAAAAATAAGGATGGAAACCTAAAGCGTAGTAAACATTAGGGTAAGATTTAGCGATTTCATCAAGCTTCCTCCAGTTACTTTGGCCAATAGAAGGGATGATTAACTTCTCGACTTGCGCCTGTTTCGCCTCTTTAACGTAACCTTCAATACCTTTATCAAGTGAAAAACCTTGCTCAAAGATGTCAAAGTCCGCATGGCAATGGGTGTCAAACAGCGGAAAGTCACTTATTTTCGATGTCATCTTCCCTGCTCTCTGTTTGTTTTCCTTGAGGATCACGGCGATAAGCCGCACAGCTGCGCTTATTTTCAGGCGTTAAGCCAAGCTCTTCGCACCACTTATCGTATTTCTTAATCCAAGCTTTTATCCAACTGAACATACTTACCTTAAGCCTCTAACCTCAAATGACACGAATAAAAAAACGCCTATTGCAGAACAATAGACGTTTTTGTTTAACTCGAATAGAGCGCAGAGTGATTAGTGCTCGCGCGTCGCTCGGAATTGAACTTCTGGGAAACGCTCAGAAGCTAGGTTCAAATTCACCATAGTCGGTGCAATGTAAGATAGGTTATCACCACCATCTAACGCTAGGTTAGCTTGGCTCTTACGTTTGAACTCTTCTAGTTTCTTAGCGTCATCACATTCAACCCAACGTGCAGTTGCAACGTTCACACCTTCGTAAATCGCTTCAACGTTGTATTCCGCTTTCAAGCGCGCTACAACTACATCAAACTGAAGTACACCAACTGCACCAACGATCAGATCGTTATTTTGCAAAGGACGGAATACTTGAACCGCGCCCTCTTCAGAAAGCTGAACCAAGCCTTTTAGAAGTTGCTTCTGCTTCAATGGATCGCGCAGACGAATACGACGGAATAGCTCAGGCGCAAAGTTAGGAATACCTGCGAACTTCAAGCTTTCGCCTTGAGTAAAGGTATCGCCAATCTGAATTGTGCCGTGGTTATGCAGACCAATGATGTCACCCGCGTATGCTTTTTCAGCACGAGCACGGTCACCCGCCATGAAGGTTACTGCATCTGAGATACTCACGTTCTTACCAGTACGAACATGGTTCATCTTCATACCTTGGTCGTAAGTACCTGATACGATACGCATGAATGCGATACGGTCACGGTGTTTTGGATCCATATTTGCTTGGATCTTAAATACGAAACCAGAGAACTTCTCTTCAGTCGCTTCAACATCACGCTCATTTGCTTGACGCGTTTGAGGTGCAGGAGCCCATCGAGTTAGGCCGTCAAGCATATGATCAACACCGAAGTTACCCAATGCAGTACCGAAGTAAACCGGAGTCAACTCGCCAGCAAGGAACAGTTCGTGATCAAACTCAGGACATGCGCCGATAACCAATTCAAGCTCTTCACGAACGCTGCTCGCCAGATCTTCGCCAACAGCTTCGTCTAGTTCAGGGTTATCTAGACCTTTAATGATACGAACTTCTTGGATCTCATGGCCGTGGCCAGATTCATACAAGATCGTTTCATCACGGTGAATGTGGTAAACGCCTTTAAACTCTTTACCACAACCGATAGGCCAAGAGATTGGAGCACAAGCCATACCTAGCTCGCTTTCCACTTCATCTAGCACTTCCATTGGGTCACGAACATCACGGTCAAGTTTGTTCATAAACGTTACGATTGGTGTATCACGTAGACGCGTTACTTCCATCAGTTTACGAGTACGATCCTCGACACCTTTTGCAGCATCGATAACCATCAAACAAGAGTCAACCGCTGTTAGTGTACGGTACGTATCTTCCGAGAAATCTTCGTGTCCAGGAGTATCGAGTAGGTTGACTAGACAATCGTTGTATGGGAATTGCATTACAGACGTAGTTACCGAGATACCACGTTCTTTTTCCATCTCCATCCAGTCAGATTTAGCGTGCTGGTTAGAGCCACGGCCTTTTACGGTACCCGCTTTTTGAATCGCGTTTCCGAATAAAAGAACTTTTTCAGTAATCGTGGTTTTACCCGCATCCGGGTGAGAGATAATCGCAAACGTTCTACGTTTGCTCACTTCTTGTTGGAAAGACATAGTCGCCCTTTGCTGATCTAAAGCGTAAAAAGGGCAAGTAGATAATACTTGCCCTTGAATTCTGTGTGCGGATTATACAGAAAGCGTGTCACTTTCTAAAGGGTCAGTTTACACCCTATTTTGTGGCTAATTCCGGAGCTAGCGCTCTAGTTCGCGAAAAGACGTAACATGACTAGCTAAAAGACATAAAAAGATAGCTCATAATGATGGCATCTTCATTGCCTTGCTTGGTTGGATAATAGTTACGACGGCGATCAACTTCATTGAAGCCGGCCTTTTCGTAAAGATTAAACGCATTTACATTACTTTCGCGAACCTCTAGCCAAGCGCTTTCCGCGTCAGCTTGTTCGCACATATCGAGAAAGTGCTCAACCAAAGCTTTGCCGTAACCTTTACCTTGCTGCTTTGGGTCAACCGCTATCGTCAGCAAAGTCACTTCACCGACAATGTTCTGAGCATAAAAATAGCCGACAACCTCTCCGTCCACCTCTAAAACACGGTGGCAGCCTCCACGGCTATTAAGATCACGGATCATGTTTTCAGACCAAGGATGAGAATGCGCGGCCTGCTCTATCTGCCAAATAGCATCTAGGTGTTGTTGTGAAGTCGGTAAAAATTGATTAGTCATAAGCACAAATTTGTTGCCATAAGTCGCGGCGATGTTGGTTATTACCGTTAATGTCAGACAGTAATGGAGATTGAAGTGTTTTAGCCTTCAGTTCATGAGCAGATTCGCAACCAGCAAACCATACCCAGTCAACCGCCCCTAAATCCACAGAAGATAGATGCTGAGGTTGAATATACAACGCCTGAGATAAGTCGAGCTTGATACTTTTGAGTACTCGCTCAAACATCACGGCGAGATCATCCTGAGGTTTTTCTGGTGAAACCAACAGTAACTTGCAATCATTCGATAACAGAGTCAATTCAGATTCATAACCAGCCAAACGCTCTGGGTGACTTAACTCCCATTGGCTAATGCCCATCTCTTGTAGATATTGCGCGTGTGTTTGTGACATATCTAGCGGTCGTAACCTTTGGTTTGTTGGTATTAATATTCTTCGAGTGAACTTAAACGGTGCTCATTGGGGCTGATACTAACAAAAAATAAAGGAGCATCAAGCTCCTTTATTTAGACTAAATCAGTTTGTATCTTATTGAGTGGTAAATCAGCTTATAAGTCGTTGAACTCTGGGCTGTAAGCAATTTCACCAGAATGCCCAGCAAACGCCCCTTCTACCAACTCAATCGCTTGAAAAGCGCCTTCAGGCACATCCCAAACACAACTCAGGCCAAATTCGCTCGCCGCCTTGAAACCAAAACGACCGTAGTAAGCAGGATCACCGAGTACAACACAGGCTGGGTAACCAAAATCTACCAAAGTAGAAAATGCGTCTTCAACCAGTGATTTGGCAATGCCTTGATTGCGGAACTCTTCTTTCACGGCGAGAGGTGCGAGCCCCTGCCAGTTATGATCGTCACCATCAAGAGTAAGAGGGCTAAACATCAGGTGACCAACCACCTCCCCTTCATCAGAACAAGCCACCAGCGATAGCGTTAAATGGCTATTCTCACGCAAGCTCATAACCAAATTAGCTTCTGCATCCGTTTCAAAAACAGATTTCAATAAACGATCGATGACAAGTATATCTGCCGGTGCTTCAGTTCGAATAAGCATTCATTACCTCACTTTGTGTATCTGGGGATTGTACTCCCTTCTGCACAAAATCAGCTAATTGATTTAACAAAGTTTTCATAGGAGTCGGCAATAAGTCTAAATCGACGCTATCCATCAAATTTTTCACTTCCAAGCCTAGCTCGGTATCGCCCTCAATAGACAGTCGACGTTGGAAGAAAAGCGTATCTGGGTCTTCTTTTCGCCCAGCAATCAACACGAGATCATTTAGATTGCCACTAAAACTCACATCTTCATTGACCTCTTTATCAGCGACAACTAGTTGCTCATTTTTGTAGCTAATACACCAACTTAACCCCATATCTTTTATTGAAACTTTAAGCCACTTGTCTTCTAAGAACTCAAAATCACCATCCTCTAAAGCCTCCTTGAATACATTTTTCAATGCTTCTAATAAGGCTTTTTTTTGTACTGATTTTGGTAATAACTGGACTGGAGATCGCAAAATTGATGCGGCATTTTGAACTAGTTGAGTGCGTATCTTGTTTATCACGTGACTTATCCGTAACTTTGTCAATAATATAGAAAGCATCATAGATGATGTTGAGATCTCAGTTACTGTTATGTATCAAATTAATTCAGTTTGATGCTCGACCTTTAATATATTGATAATCACAGTTATAGTAACTCTGGTCATGAAAATCACAGCGAATCGCTGCACTCACAAGTAAACATCGATAGCTGAACAAAAAGCAATCAATGTTTATCGATAGTGAATATTCAAGCTCTTGGAGAATTGGTAGTACTTTGATGCCTCCCCAGCAACTACAACATTGGTTTACACAGCTTACTGCAAACAGCCCGTTCTTTTTTGCGGTACTTGATGCTCAACATAACTATTTTATGGTGAATGAGCGTTACTGTGATATTGCTGGTTTAAGTAAAACAGAACTTGTAGGCATGAATGACCGCCAAACCTTGGGCGAGCAATTCTACCAACACCTTAAGCCTTACTATGAGCGTGCATTCAATGGCGAAACAATTGAGGCGGAAATCACCCTAAACGAAACGGCTTTAGACACTAGCCTTCATTTCAGCCTATCTCCGCTTACCAATGGTAAAAAGACTGAATACATCATCTTTCACGCCTTCGATACATCTGAAAACCAAGTACTTGTCCGTTCTTTAGAAGAGTCTGAAGCGAAATTCCACAAGCTATCTCACCTGCTCCCAGACGGATTGCTATTAGTTGAAAACGACTACATTCTGTCTTCGAACCCTGCAGCTGCGCGCTTACTTGGCTTTAACTCCACCACAGAATTGATTGGCGAAGAGTTAGGCCGATTATTTATCGATGAACAAACCAAAACAGTCTTTAATAATGACCTCAGCTCCATTATTTCTGAGTCTGGCTTGGTTTGTTTAACGGGTGCTCGATGTGGCTTTGAACGTAAAGTTCAGTTAAATATCGACTCGACGGTCATTCTTGGAAGCAGTACCCAACTCGTACTTATTCAAGACGCTCAAGAAACAACAAAACAATACACACCCGCTAACAGTGAAGATGCCTACATCGATACACTGACTAAGCTCTACAACCGACTTGGGTTTACCAAAAGCCTTGAGCAGTTCATTCACAACAAGACCCCTGTTGTGATGCTCTACTTAGACATCGATAACTTCAAAAATATCAATGACTCACTTGGCCACCACATCGGTGATAAAGTGATTAAAGAGGTCGCATCTCGCTTAAAACGACAACTGCCTCGTCAAGCTATTATTGGCCATTTAGGCGGTGATGAATTTGGTATTATTCTACCTGAGCCTGAACACCCACGAACACCTGAAATACTCTCTGAAAAGATCATATCTCTGATCAACCAACCCTTCGATCTCCACCATTTTAGCAAGCGTTTAGCCTGCTCGATTGGTAGTGTGAGCTTTCCTCACGATGGCAGTGACGCACGTATCTTGCTACAGAATGCTGACACCGCAATGTATGAAGCTAAGGATCGTGGACGCAACCGCCTGATCAAGTTCAACGAACAGATGAACAAAGAAGCGCGAATGCGACTGTGGCTTGAGATAGAACTGCAAAAAGCACTGCAACAGAACGGGCTTGAGGTTTGGTACCAACCAAAAGTAAATGCGCGTGACTTCACCATTAACGGAGCAGAAGCTCTGGTACGTTGGAAACACCCCGTAGAAGGTTATATTAGCCCTGCCGCATTTATTCCTGTAGCGGAACGAGCTGGCCTTATTGAACAACTTGGTCGTGTGGTAATGCGCGAAGTATTTGCCACGGTGAAACGTTGGAAGATGCAAGGTATTTTACCTGGTCGCGTCGCGATCAACCTTTCACCAGAGCAGTTTGGTAATCCAAAATTGATTGATTTCATGGAGAAGTTGCTGCGTTCTACTGAGCTAGATCCAAGTGCGATTACCTTTGAGCTTACAGAAAGTGCCGTAATGAGTGATAGTGAGCACACGCTTCAAATGCTGAACGCGATTAAGAGACTTGGCTTTGCGTTATCCATCGATGACTTTGGTACGGGTTACTCTTCTCTATCTTACCTTGCTCGCTTTCCGATTGATGAGCTTAAAATTGACCGGGCTTTTATCTCAGATATCGATACCTTACCAAAGCAAATTACCGTAATTGAAAACATCATCAACCTTGGGAAATCTCTCGATTTAACCGTGGTTGCAGAGGGTGTCGAAACCAGTGAACAAGCAACCCTGCTGTCTAACCTCAACTGTGGTTCAATTCAAGGTTTCCACTTCTATCGCCCTCAACCAAAACAAGAGGTTGAAGAACTGTTCGCCCAAAACCGTCGTCACAAGAATTAATTAAACACGCCCTCCAACACCAAGCTAAAGCGTAAATTCGCCATTCGTCAGTACCTCAAATGGGGTAAAAGCAGATTTATCCATCTAAACCTGCCTTACATCAATTCCGTCATTCATAATTCTTCATAAAATACTCGCTTCAATTTTATTCTATTGGTAGTGAGCAAATGGAACTCTTATGCCCAGCGGGTAACTTACCTGCTTTGAAAACCGCTATTGATTGCGGTGCGGATGCTGTCTATATCGGATTCAAAGACGATACGAATGCCCGACACTTCGCAGGCCTTAACTTTGCGGGTAAAAAGCTCGATCGTGCTGTGCAGTATGTGCATGACCGCAACAAGAAAATTCACGTTGCCTTAAATACTTTTGCTCACCCAAACGGCTTCGAACGCTGGACTAACGCTGTAGATAACGCCGCCGCACTAGGCGTTGATGCGCTGATCATCGCTGACATTGCGGTGCTCGAGTACGCTGCAAATAAATATCCAGAACTAGAGCTGCACTTATCAGTACAAGCATCTGCGACCAATGCAGCCGCTATCGACTTCTATCATAAAAATTTCAACGTTAAGCGTGTGGTATTGCCGCGCGTATTGTCGATCCATCAGGTCAAACAGCTTTCTCGTAACATCACTTCTGACGTTGACCTCGAAGTATTCGCTTTTGGTAGCTTATGTATCATGGCAGAAGGCCGTTGCTACCTCTCTTCATACATGACGGGTGAATCGCCAAATACGGTTGGGGCATGTTCTCCAGCAAAATACGTTCGCTGGCAAGAAACGGATGGCGGACTTGAATCTCGCTTGAACGAAATCCTTATCGACAAGTATGAAGCAGGTGAGAACGCAGGTTACCCAACGCTATGTAAAGGCCGATTTGAAGCAGAAGTAGATGGTGAGCGAAAGCGTTATCACGCACTTGAAGAGCCAACTAGCCTTAACACACTATCTATGTTGCCTGAGCTTTTCGCCGCGAATGTTGCTTCTGTGAAGATTGAAGGTCGCCAACGTAGCCCTGCTTATGTCGAGCAAGTCACTCGCACTTGGCGCGCAGCCATCGATCGCTACTTAGCGAACCCTGAACAATACCAAGTGGAACAAGCTTGGAATGCGACACTGGCGAATGTATCTGAAGGTACACAAACCACGCTTGGCGCTTACCACCGTAAATGGCAATAGAGCCAAATGGAGAACTCAATGAAATACGCATTAGGCCCTCTACTTTATTTTTGGCCAAAACAAGATGTTGAAAGCTTCTATGAGCAAGCAAAATCAAGCTCTGCCGACATCATCTACCTCGGTGAAGCGGTGTGCTCAAAGCGCCGTGAGATGAAAGCAAAACACTGGATGGACATAGCAAAAGAGCTGTCTGATTCAGGTAAGCAAGTGGTACTTTCAACCATGGCATTGCTAGAAGCCCCAAGCGAAGTCAACATCATGAAGAAGTACATTGATAACGGTGACTTCGCCATTGAAGCCAATGATGTATCTGCGATTCAACTGGCAAGTGAAAGTAAGGTGCCTTTTGTTGTTGGTCCTGCGGTGAACACCTACAATGCACGCACTCTGAACCTGTTCTTGAAACAAGGTATGACGCGTTGGTGTATGCCCGTTGAGCTTTCTCGCGAGTGGCTAAGCAACGTAATGAAACAGTGCGAAGAGCTTAATATTCGTAATAAGTTCGAAGTAGAAGTGTTTAGCCATGGCTACTTACCTCTTGCTTACTCTGCACGTTGCTTTACAGCCCGAGCAGAGAACAAAGCCAAAGACGATTGCGAAACCTGCTGCATCAAATACCCAACAGGTCTACAGGTCGAAAGCCAAGAAGGCCAATCGGTATTTAACCTTAATGGTATCCAGACGCAATCAGGTTACTGCTACAACCTAGTCAATGATCTACCGAGCATGCATGACTTGGTCGATGTCGTTCGCCTGAGTCCATTGGGTATCGACACTTTCTCTGAAATCAATAACTTCAGAGCGAACGAGCAAGGTCAAAAACCAATGAAGATTGAAAGCCGCCAGTGCAATGGCTACTGGCATCAGCTTGCGGGTTTAGACGTTAAAAACATCTAGTTTCTAGAGTTAAACCCATCAGCCACAGAGACAAAAAGGTCTAGCATTCGCTAGACCTTTTTAATTCTACTTAAGAAATACGACCTATGCCGCCGCTGTATTCATCGGTGAGACATCGAGCTTCTTTACATCTTTGTAGAGCATCACCATCACCACCACGCTTAGCGCAATATTAGACAGTGGGTACGCAACCCAGATCCCCGGCACACCGTACAACTTAGGCATAATGTACAAGAAAGGTAACTGGATAAGCATATTACCTAGCATGACAAACATCGCTTTACTGCCTTTGTTGACCGCCTGATAGTAAGCACCCGCTACCACTAAGAAACCATCAAGCGCCAGTGCAAACATGTGCAATCGAATACCCAACACGGTGTACTCAACTAGCTGAGGTTCATCTGAGTTAAAGACTGACACAAACTCACGTGGGAACACGTTCAGAAGCAGCACGAACGCCACACCAATCAATACCGAACTCATCATCGCAATCTTAAGTAGCTTACGGATATTCGCTTGGTTACGCGCACCATGGTTATAACTCACCAATGGTTGCATGCCGTTGGCGATGCCTTCAGCTGTGAGATAATAAACCGTCACTATGTAGCCCAAAATCGCGTAAGCACCAATCATCAACTGGTCGCCATATTGAGAGAACAACGCATTGTGCAGCGCAACCATCATCGAACCATACGCATACATAAAGAAGCTTGATGTACCGATAGCGAAGATTTCAGGAATTACCGATAACTTCAGTCTCAGTTCATTCCAACGCAAGCGCAGGTTTGCTCGACGTGAGAAGAAGTAAGCCAGACCCAGACCGGTTACTACAAACTGAGCAATCGCGGTTGCCAGTGCTGCACCTTTCAACTCCCAACCAAACTGAGCAATAAACAGATAATCCAGAGCTATATTGATCACCGCACCGACAATCATCAGTATGGTGGCTAAGTTAGGGCTGTCATCGTTACGCAGTAAAAACGGCATCGCGATCGAACCTAGCGTGAAGACACTCGCGCCAATCAGAATGTGTAAGTATTGCAGGCCAAGTTCATACACTCGCCCTTCTGCGCCCTGCCAAAGCAAGAAGTTATCAGCAAACAAAAACAGCAATGCAGAAACAATAGGTGTTATCGCCAACAACAAGGTTAAACCTGTTGCTAAGATCTCCTTAGCGCCTTGAGTATCTTTTTCACCTTGGCGAATCGAGACAAGCGCACCTGTACCTACACCCACCAACATACCAATACCGAGAATCGAACCAATCACAGGCCACGCAACATTGATACCTGCAAGTCCATCAGCCCCCACATAGCGGCCAATGAAGATGCCATCCACCACTTGGTAAAGGCCATTAACCAACATGGCAGCCACAGTAGGGATTGTGTATCGCCAAAACTGACGACTAATTGAGTTACTCATTTCTTACTCTACTTTCATCTGTGAGTCGCATATCAACAAGATATGACTCGAAAAATTAGTTAACAAGGCTAACTAAATATCTAAATTATTTACTTCAAAGCTTTATTTAATAACAGGTTTAGCTGCTGAGACTCTTGCTCAGACAAACGACTTTCCAATATCTGTGCCATGACCTGATAGATCTTACTTTCTTCTTCTAAGCCGACTTCAGCTTTGCTGGTCAATACGACCAACTTAGACCTCGCATCTTCGAGCGAAGCTTTACGCTCAACAAGCCCCTTTCTCTCTAGTCTCTGAACCATAGTGGTTGCTGAAGGCTTTGTAACCTGCATCTCAATCGCAAGATCAGTCAATCGGATCGGTTCAGGAGAAGATTGAATGACCTTCAAATAGTCATACTCATTGAAGCTCAATTGGCAAATAGGGTCTTCATTTACCTGAGTTCGCCATATCTTAGAGGCGAAGCGCTCAATCTTTTCTAAATTCTGGTTCAGCATACTCACCTAATCAAGAATCGCATTTAGTTAGCAAGGCTAACTATTTTAGTGTTGTTTAAATAAAAAGCAATCAAAACTAGCCCCCTTGTTTATAAAAAAGGAGTATAAAAAAGGAGCATAAAAAAACCGCTGACAGGCAGCGGTTCTTCGGAATCAAAATATATCGTTTACTTTGTGTCGGCTTTTTCTTCGGCCTCAGCCAACTTAACTTTTGCTAAGTGCTCGGCTTTAAGAGTAGTAAATATACGGCTTAGCTCTAAGAAAGAGTAACGATGCTCTACATATTCATACACATTGAAAGACACTGACAACTTGTACAGAGAGATCGCATTCGCGTAGTCCCCATTCATGTGGTAACGCTTAGCAAGGTAGAAATATGTCTCAGTTAGGCGCTGCGCAAGTAACGTGTTGTCACGAGTACCGGTCAAGATGGCCTTAAAAGCCTGCTCTTCAGTAATGTCATCAAGCATAATCGCGACTAATACCCAACCCCACTGCTCATCACGGCTCTCGTAACGTTTTTGCAAATCAAGCTTGGCTTGCTCTGGCGTGAGTTCGTGCTGAATGATATACAACCAAAGCGCACGGAATGGATCACTTGGGTCATCGGTATAATGCTTCGTCATCTCTTCATTGGCTAAATCATAACGTTCGCCGTAGTAGAGTGCGATAGAGCGGTTTCTTTCTGCGTAAGAGTTTGCAGGATCAAGCTCTAACGTAGAATCAAAAGATTCATAAGCGGCATCAAACTCCCCTACCTGCGTAAAGTAAACCCCCAAAAGGTTGAAGATATCAGGTTGAGCAGGGTTCAATGAAAGAGATTGGTTGAAGTCGAGACGTGCTAGATCACGCAGGCCAACACTATCGTAGTAGTTACCACGTTCAAACAGCATCTTAGATCGAACTTCATCATTCAAGTCCGGGCGCTGTAATAATTGACTAAGACGTGCAATTTGAACCTCTTGCTGAACGCTTGGTTGCAGCGGCACAGCCATTGGTGGATAAACCCAACGTGAGGTGTTATCTGATGTTGTCGCACAACCTGTCAGTACAAGCAGTAAACACATACTCGCGGTTTGAAACCATTTCACAAATAATTACTCCTGTTATGACCGCAATAAAAAAGGGGAGCGATATGCTCCCCTTTATAACATGCTTTTTTACCAATGGGTTAGAAATCACTAAAAAGCGATAGTCCCATTAATAGGCTAAGAATTACTCAGCAGCAGGTGCTTCGCCTTCAGCTGGCGTCTCAACTGCTTCTTTCATGCTTAGACGTACACGGCCTTGACGGTCAATTTCAAGAACCTTAACTGGTACTTCTTGACCTTCAGTTAGGTAGTCAGACACTTTCTCAACGCGCTTATCAGCGATTTGAGAGATGTGTACTAGACCATCTTTACCTGGAAGGATAGTAACGAATGCACCGAAGTCAGCTAGACGAGCAACTTTACCTTGGTAAATGCGGCCAACTTCAACTTCAGCAGTGATCTCTTCGATACGACGGATAGCTTCTTTAGCAGCTGCGCCTTCAGTAGCAGCAATCTTGATTGTGCCATCGTCTTCGATTTCGATTGTAGTACCCGTTTCTTCACAAAGAGCACGGATAACTGCGCCGCCTTTACCGATAACATCTTTGATCTTATCAGAGCTGATTTTCATTGTGTGGATACGTGGAGCGAATTCAGAGATATCTTCACGAGCACCAGAGATAGCTTCATCCATTACAGAAAGGATGTGCTTACGTGCACCTTGCGCTTGGTTAAGAGCAATTTGCATGATCTCTTTAGTGATACCTTCGATCTTGATGTCCATTTGAAGTGCAGTGATACCAGCGTTAGTACCTGCTACTTTAAAGTCCATATCACCTAGGTGATCTTCGTCGCCAAGGATGTCAGAAAGAACAACGAAATCGTCGCCTTCTTTAACAAGACCCATTGCGATACCCGCAACAGAAGCTTTGATTGGAACACCAGCATCCATAAGTGCTAGAGATGTACCACATACAGAAGCCATTGAAGAAGAACCGTTAGATTCTGTGATTTCCGATACAACACGAACTGTGTATGGGAATTCGTCAACAGAAGGCATTACTGCTTGGATACCACGTTTAGCAAGCTTACCGTGACCAATTTCACGACGCTTAGGAGAACCAACGAAACCAGTCTCACCTACACAGTATGGAGGGAAGTTGTAGTGTAGAAGGAAGTTGTCTTTCTTCTCACCCATTAGGCTGTCGATGATTTGTGCATCACGTTGTGTACCAAGCGTTGCAGTAACAAGTGCTTGAGTTTCACCACGAGTGAATAGAGAAGAACCGTGTGTACGTGGAAGAACACCAGTACGTACGTCTAGCGCACGAACCATGTCTTTTTCACGGCCATCGATACGTGGGCTGCCAGCAATGATACGGCTACGTACTACGTTTTTCTCTAGAGAACCAAGCATGCCGCGGATTTCGCGCTCATCTAGGTTTTCGTCTTGTGCAATTAGAGCTTCAACAGTGTCGTTCTTGATTGCGCCAACTTGCTCGTAACGAGCCATTTTCTCAGTGATCTGGTACGCGTCAGATAGACGAGTTTCAGCAAGTTCAGCAACTTGAGCTTTAAGCTCAGTGTTAACTGCTGGCGCTTCCCAGTTCCAAGATGGAGTTGCAACTTCAGCAGCAAACTCGTTAATTGCTTTGATTACAACTTGTTGTTGGTCGTGACCGTAAACAACAGCTGAAAGCATTTCTTCTTCAGATAGGTTATCTGCTTCAGATTCAACCATAAGTACTGCGCCTTCTGTACCAGACACAACTAGGTCTAGTTTAGAGTTTTCAAGCTCAGTATTTGATGGGTTAAGAACAAGTTCGCCGTCGATGTGACCAACACGTGCAGCACCGATAGGACCATTGAATGGAGCACCAGAGATAGCAAGTGCAGCAGACGTTGCGATCATAGTGATCATGTCTGGGTTTACGTCAGGGTTGATAGAAACAACCGTAGCGATAACTTGAACTTCGTTTTTAAACGCACTTGGGAAAAGTGGACGAATTGGACGGTCAATCAGACGAGCTGTTAGTGTTTCGCCTTCAGATGGACGACCTTCACGCTTGAAGAAACCACCAGGGATTTTACCCGCAGCGTATGTACGCTCTTGGTAGTTAACTGTTAGAGGGAAGAAATCTTGACCCGCAACAGCTTCTTTTTTAGCAACAACAGAAACGAATACTGATGTATCGTCCATAGTCGCCATTACAGCAGCAGTAGCTTGACGTGCCATTACGCCCGTTTCTAGAGTAACGGTGTGGTTACCGTACTGGAATGACTTTACAACTGGTTTTTCAAACATTGTATATCCTTCATCTGAAAATCTCTTTTCAGAATAAGTGAATGAATGCTCAGCAATAACTAATCGCGACTAGTAAAAAAAGACGAGAAGTTCAATCAGACTAAACATCTGCTTTTAATAGTCGCGACCTATTGGCCGACATCTGTGACTGTTATTGTTGAGCTAATTAGGGTGCGAAATAATCAAACAATTATTCGCGTGCGAGAGTATAAACTATTTTCTTGGCAAGAGACATTTTCACGATTAAAAATCAGGTTAACCGCACAGAGAACCTTCATTTTTAACATTAAAAATATAACAGGCACAAAAAAAGGAGCATAAATGCTCCTTTTCTTCAAACTGTCTTTGCAGACATCGCTATTAGCGACGTAGGCCTAGACGCTTGATTAGGTCTTGGTAACGAGTAAGGTTTTTGCCTTTCAAGTAATCAAGAAGCTTACGACGGCTAGAAACCATACGTAATAGACCACGACGGCTGTGGTGATCGTGTTTGTGCGCTTTGAAGTGACCTTGTAGGTGGTTGATAGAAGCAGTAAGTAGTGCTACTTGTACTTCTGGTGAACCTGTGTCGCCTTCAGATTGTGCGTATTCTGCAACGATTGCTGCTTTAGTTTCTGCATTCAGAGACATAAATCTCTCCTGATAAGAGTAAGTTTATATTTGTAGCAGCCAATCTCTGATTCAGCCGCTACGCGAGCCGAGGATTATAGGGAAGTTTACGAGTTGGTGCAATAACAATCGAACTGATGAAAAACGAAAAAAGCGAACCATTAAAATTAAGGGCTCGCTTTCTATATTATTGATTCGCTTTTCCTGGCTAAGCGCCAATACCTAACTAGGTTTCAGCGTTATGCTTGTGGCTCTTCATCTCTGAAAACAACCAAACGCTTAGGTGCAACTCGGCCATCTTCAGCAATCTGAGCAACACCAACAAACAGTTTCTCTTCACCACTTGTCATGCGAACCGTACCTTCAGTTGGCGCACCAGAAACCTGAACGGGCATACCGTGCTGAACTAGGTCAGTCAGTTCCGCGTTTAAGTTAACTTCTGGTAAGTCTTCAACGGCTGTGTCCATTGGCATTAATAGTGGATCAAGCAGCTCTTTGGGTGCAATTTCTTGCGCCTGCGCTTGCTCTAGGATCTCGTTCAACTGCTCCAAAGTCACCATACGATCGTACGGATACTTAGCAACACCAGTACGGCGAAGCATGGTCACGTGGGCACCACAACCTAGCATTTCACCAAGATCATCGGTAATTGTGCGGATGTAAGTGCCTTTTGAACAATGCACTTCCATCTCAACTTCATCACCTTCAAAGCGAAGCAGTTCAATAGAGTAAACAGTGATTTTACGAGATTCACGAGGCACCTCGATACCTGCACGTGCGTATTCATACAAAGGCTTACCTTGATACTTCAATGCTGAGAACATTGATGGAATCTGGTCGGTTTCCCCTTTGAAGCTTGCAATGCAGCGTTCAAGTTGCTCTTGAGTCACGTTAACATCTCGTGTCTCTACCACTTCACCATCAGAGTCAGAGGTATTGGTACGCTCACCAAGCTTAGCGATTACTACGTAGCGCTTGTCAGAATCTAATAGAAACTGAGAAAACTTCGTTGCTTCACCAAGACAAATTGGCAGCATGCCAGTCGCAAGAGGATCAAGAGCACCGGTGTGCCCTGCCTTCTCTGCAAAGTAAATACGTTTTACTTTTTGCAGTGCATCATTAGACGAAATGCCCGTTGGCTTATCTAACAGAATTACCCCGTTGATAGGGCGACCTTTACGACGGCGAGCCATTACTCTTCGCCCTTAGACTGAGTTTCATCAGTGCGGCCAGACTCTTCTTGCTTACGCTTATCGTCGTTTAAAACTTCACTTACTAAGTTAGACATACGCATGCCTTCTACTAGTGTGTTGTCGTAAGTAAAACGCACTTCAGGCGTTAGACGGTGACGAATACGCTTACCAAGAGCCATACGAACTGGCACTTCATGCTCTTTAAGAGCAGCAAGACATGATTCAGGTGTTTGCTCACCGATACATAGGAAAGTAACGAACACTTTTGCGTAAGCAAGGTCACGAGACACTTCTACGTCTGAGATAGTTACCATACCGATACGTGAGTCACGAACTTCACGTTGTAGGATAAGCGCAAGCTCTTTTTGAAGCTGCTGAGACACACGTTGTGTGCGGCTAAATTCTTTTGACATTTTCTTTTCTCACTTAGAAAGATGGGGGGCTTGGTAATTACCAGCCCCCCATGGTGTATTCAACAACCGATTACTTTATTACCTTTATTAGTAATGTTAGTAACCTTAGTCAATATGTCGAGTCGTACAGACTGATTAGTCTAGAGTACGTTTAACCTCAACGATTTCGAATACTTCAATCTGGTCACCAACGCGAACGTCGTTGTAGTTCTTAACGCCAACACCACACTCGTAACCATTCTTAACTTCTTGAACGTCATCTTTAAAGCGACGAAGTGACTCTAGTTCACCTTCGTAGATAACAACGTTTTCACGAAGTACACGGATTGGGTTGCTACGCTTAATCGTACCTTCAGTAACGATACAACCAGCGATTGCACCAAGTTTAGGCGACTTAAATACGTCACGAACTTGTGCAAGACCAATGATTTCTTGACGGAATTCAGGAGCAAGCATACCGCCCATTGCCTGTTTAACTTCGTCAATCAGTTGGTAGATGATTGAGTAGTAACGTAGATCTAAGTTTTCGTTCTGAACTGTATTACGCGCAGTTGCGTCAGCACGAACGTTGAAACCAAGGATGATAGCGTTAGAAGCTGCAGCAAGCGTTGCGTCAGTTTCAGTAATACCACCAACACCAGAACCTACGATGTTCACTTTAACTTCGTCAGTTGACAGTTTCAGTAGAGAGTCAGCAATCGCTTCTACAGAACCTTGAACGTCAGCTTTAAGTACAACGTTAAGTTCAGCAACTTCGCCTGCCGTCATGTTCGCGAACATGTTCTCTAGTTTCGCTTTTTGTTGGCGAGCTAGTTTAACATCACGGAATTTACCTTGACGGTAGTTTGCAACTTCACGAGCTTTACGCTCATCACGTACAACAGTCGCTTCATCACCTGAAGCAGGAACGCCAGAAAGACCTAGAATTTCTACAGGGATAGATGGACCTGCAGTTTCGATGTCTTTACCGTTTTCATCACGCATTGCACGAACACGGCCGTACTCTTGACCACAAAGAACGATATCGCCTTTGTTTAGAGTACCAGACTGTACTAGCACTGTTGCAACTGGACCGCGACCTTTATCAAGACGAGATTCAACAACAACACCAGATGCCATGCCTTCTTTAACCGCTGTAAGCTCAAGAACTTCAGACTGAAGAAGGATAGACTCTAGAAGGCCATCAATGTTTGTACCCTGTTTTGCAGAGATGTGAACGAAGATGTTCTCACCGCCCCATTCTTCAGGAATAACGTCGTATTGAGCTAGCTCATTCTTAACGTTGTCTGGGTTTGCACCCTCTTTGTCGATCTTGTTCACAGCAACAATCAGAGGAACGCCTGCCGCTTTCGCGTGCTGGATTGCTTCGATTGTTTGTGGCATTACGCCATCGTCTGCAGCAACAACAAGTACAACGATATCTGTCGCTTGAGCACCACGAGCACGCATAGCAGTAAAGGCCGCGTGTCCAGGAGTATCAAGGAACGTGATCATGCCGTTGTCAGTATCTACGTGGTAAGCACCAATGTGCTGCGTGATACCGCCAGCTTCGCCAGAAGCAACGTGTGCTTTACGAATGTAGTCAAGTGTTGAAGTTTTACCGTGGTCAACGTGACCCATGATAGTAACAACAGGAGCACGACCTTCAGCGATAGCATCGTTATCACGGTCAGCTAGTACTGCTTCTTCAAGTTCGTTTTCTTTACGTAGGATTACCTTGTGACCCATTTCTTCAGCAACAAGTTGTGCTGTTTCTTGGTCGATCACTTGGTTGATAGTCGCCATAGCGCCCATCTTCATCATTACTTTGATAACTTCAGTTGCTTTAACTGACATTTTGCTAGCCAGTTCAGAAACAACGATAGTTTCGCCGATAGCAACGTCAGATTTTGCAACAGTCGCTGACTTATCGAAGCCTTGCTGCATTGAAGTTGGTTTAGCAAGCTTACCTTTACCGCCACGACCACGTTGGTTACGACCACCACGGTTATTGCCAGGCTGAGTTGCTGGAGCTGGTTTCTTCTTGCGACGACGAGGTGCTTTCTCATCTTTTTTGTCTGCCGCATCTTCAGCTTCACGAGCGTAAGTAGAAGTCGTCACATGGTAATCCGCAGATTTCTCTTGCTCTTTCTTCTTCTTCTCTTCTTCAGACCAACGTTCTTGGTTCTCTTCAGCTAACTTACGAGCTTCTTCAACAAGCTTAGCTGCTTCAGCTTCGGCTTTACGAGTTGCTTCTTGCTCTTGACGAGCTTTAAGTTCATCCGCTTCTTTTTTCGCTTGTGCGTTAGCGTCTGCATTTTTTGAATTCATGTCTTTTTTAGCCTTTTCAGCTTGTGCGCGTTGAGCCTTCTCTTCAGCTTCACGTTTTGCATCCGCTTCACGTGTTACTTTTGCTTCGGCTTCGCGCTGTGCTTTCTCTGCAGCATCACGTTTCGCTTGCTCTTCAGCATCGCGTTGTGCTTTCTCTTCCGCTTCACGATTAGCTACTTCCTCAGCTTCACGTTTCGCTTCATCTTCAATAGTGCTGCGCTTCACGTAAGTACGCTTTTTACGTACCTCAACTTGAACATCCTTACTCTTACCGCCTCCAGCGGCAACACTTAGCGTGCTGCGGGTCTTGCGTTGAAGAGTTAAACGAGTCGGTTCTGTTTCACCAGAAGTATCGCCGTGCTCCTTTTTAAGGTGCGTTAGCAATGTTTGCTTCTCTGAATCAGTCACTTGGTCCGACCCTGCTTTCTTCATGCCTGCATCAGCAAGTTGTTCAATTAAGCGGTCAACTGGCGTACCAATCTCTTCACTCAGTGCTTTAACTGTTAATTGTGTCATACCGCTCTCTCTCCTTGCTGAATTATTCTTCGTCGCCGAACCAACAGATGTTACGCGCAGCCATAATTAGCTCGCCTGCACGCTCTGCAGTTAGGTCTTCGATGCCTTCTAGTTCATCAACGCCTTGGTCAGCTAGGTCTTCCAATGTCGCAACGCCTTTTGCTGCTAGCTTGTAAGCCATTTCACGCTCAAGACCTTCAAGTGCAAGTAGGTCTTCAGCTGGCTCAACACCATCGAAAGTTTCTTCTTTCGCTAGCGCTAGAGTTGTCAGTGCGTCTTTCGCGCGGTTACGCAATTCTTCAACGATACCTTCATCTAGACCATCTACTTCAAGAAGCTCGTTCACAGGAACGTAGGCTACTTCTTCAAGCGTAGAGAAGCCTTCTTCAACAAGCATTTGAGCAAAGTCTTCTTCGATATCTAGGTGCTTCATGAAGTTTTCAATAGAAGCAACTGCTTCTTCTTGGTGCTTCTTCTCTAGATCAGCAACAGTCATTACGTTCAGTTCCCAACCAGTAAGTTGAGACGCTAGACGTACGTTTTGACCGCTACGACCGATAGCTTGCGCTAGGTTGTCAGCTTCAACCGCGATGTCCATTGAGTGCGTATCTTCATCAACGATGATAGAAGCAACATCAGCAGGAGCCATTGCATTGATAACGAATTGCGCCGGGTTATCATCCCAAAGCACGATATCGATACGCTCACCGCCAAGGTCGTTAGATACAGCTTGTACACGTGCGCCACGCATACCAACACACGCACCAACAGGATCAATACGTTTGTCGTTTGTTTTAACGGCGATTTTAGCACGAGAACCAGCGTCACGTGCAGCACCTTTAAGTTCAATTAGCTCTTCACCAATCTCAGGCACTTCAACACGGAATAGTTCAGCTAGCATTTCTGGCTTAGAACGAGTAACAAACAGCTGGAAGCCGCGAGCTTCTGGCTTAACTGCGTATAGAAGACCACGAACACGGTCACCTGGACGGAAGTTTTCACGAGGAAGTTGGTCATCACGAAGGATTACCGCTTCAGCGTTGTTACCTAGATCTAGAATCACTGTGTCACGGTTAACTTTCTTAACTGCGCCAGTGACTAGCTCGCCTTCGTTATCAATAAACTGTTCAACGATTTGAGCGCGTTCAGCTTCACGTACTTTCTGTACGATAACTTGCTTAGCTGTTTGAGTCGTAATACGGTCAAACGTTACTGATTCGATATCATCTTCGATGAAACCGCCAAGTTCGATCTCTGGATCATCGTACTTTGCAGCTTCAATAGAGATTTCTTTTGTTGGGAATTCAACTTCCTCAACAGCTTCCCAACGGCGGAAAGTTTCGAAATTACCCGTTTTACGGTCAATCTCAACACGAACTTCGATTTCTAGTTCGCTTTTCTTTTTTGTTGCCGTTGCAAGCGCGATTTCAAGCGCTTCAAAAATACGCTCACGAGGAACTGCTTTCTCATTAGAAACAGCTTCTACTACCGCCAAAATTTCTTTGTTCATTAATCTAGCCTCTTAAGCTCTTCTCTCTAGGAGAACTAAAATTTAGGGATCAGGTTAGCTTTCGCAATATTGCTCAGGACGAATTCTTCTTCTTGTCCTTCAACCAATACTTTCACTGTCTCGCCTTCGATAGATTGGATATCACCTTTCCATTTACGACGGTTGCCGACAGCCATTTTCAAAACGATGCTTACCTCGTGACCAATAAATTGTTGGTAATGCTCAGCTTTGAACAGTGGTCTCTCTAAACCTGGTGAAGACACTTCAAGGTTATAAGCCACTGAAATTGGATCTTCAACGTCCATTACGGCACTTACTTGGTGACTAACTTCAGAGCAATCATCTACATTGATACCATTTGGTGAATCGATGTAAATGCGTAGCGTTGAGTGCTCACCAGCACGAATAAATTCTAATCCAACTAACTCATAACCCGATGCTGCTACTGGAGCGTCAAGCATTTCAGTAAGTTGTCTTTCTAAACCAGTCATTTAACCACTCCAGAAACAAAAAAAGGGCTCAAAGCCCAATTTAAATTCCAAGCAAACATTATCATCTAAATGCATTTATAAATGCTTAGATAACAAAAAACCCCGTATAAGCCGGGGTTTTTGTTGCTGGACCCTTATATGTTAAGTGTCATCATATTTGATATCACACTTAACTCACAGTGAGGTTCACACTGTGCAAACTTGCTACCAATACAAGCTATATAATAGCATTGAAATTGGTTGCGGGAGCCGGATTTGAACCGACGACCTTCGGGTTATGAGCCCGACGAGCTACCAAACTGCTCCATCCCGCGTCCGACTTGTGAGCATTATACGCCCAACAAGATGTTTTACAAGTTTGTAAACATGGTGCCGAGAGAGGGACTCGAACCCTCACACCCTAAGGCACTAGCACCTCATGCTAGCGTGTCTACCAATTTCACCATCTCGGCATCAAATCTTTACAGATTATTGTGGAATTTCGTCGCCTTGCGCCGGAACTTCACTCACTGCATCTTCAGCTTGTTGAATCACCTGACCTTGAGTCGGGTCAATCCACTGTGACTCAGTTTTATGTGTAGACATATTACCAAGCACTAAGCTAAGGATAAAAAATGTAGTTGCAAAAATTGCAGTCATTCGGGTAAGGAAATTTCCTGAGCCACCAGCACCAAACACAGTGTTTGAAGCGCCAGCACCGAAAGAGGCTCCCATATCTGCGCCTTTACCTTGTTGAATCAACACTAGGCCAATTACACCAAGCGCTGCCAACAGGTAAATCACAAGTAGAACTGTAAACATTTTTCCACCTATGTTCCTAATTGTTGAGCCAGCGCCGTTCAAAAAACTATTTTTAAGAACAAGGCTAGCGACCTCCTAACTGAAGGCCGAGCAATACTAGCGAATGCGACGATGACTGACAAGGGGAATTTACTAAAAAATAAGCCTTTACCAAGCAAGTGGTCAAAAAAAGGGCAAAAGGGACACAAAACTCATTTGCGTCCCTTTTTAATCATCACATAACTAAAACCCGGCCCCCACAAGTGAGACCGACTTCGCCTGTTACGGCAAACGTTTTATTAGCAATTCGCTTTTACTGCATCAGCAATTTTCAGTGCAGAACTCTGAACAAGTTCAGCATCTTCACCTTCGACCATTACGCGCAGTAGTGGCTCAGTACCCGATTTGCGTAATAGCACACGACCTTTCTCACCGAGTTCCGTCTCGACTTCAATAACAGCCGCTTTCACAGCCTCTGCTTCTAGTGGGTTTGAATCACCACTGAAACGAACATTTTCTAGAACTTGAGGGTATAACGTCATACCTTGAGAAAGTTCATTCAGTGTCATTTCACTATCGACAACTGAGGCCAATACTTGCAGAGCAGCAACGATAGCATCACCTGTCGTCACTTTATCTAATAGGATAACGTGCCCCGAGTTCTCAGCACCGATCTTCCAGCCTTTAGCTAGAAGTTGTTCCATAACGTAACGGTCACCAACAGCAGCACGTACAAATGGAATACCTAACTGCTTAAGGCCATTTTCCATACCAAGGTTGGTCATTAGCGTACCAACAACTCCGCCTTTTAGTTCACCACGACGTAGCGCATCACGAGCAATGATGTAAGCGATTTGGTCGCCATCAACCTTGTTGCCTAGCTCATCAACCATGATGATACGATCACCATCACCATCAAAGCCAAGGCCTAACGCCGCTTTTTCTTCAAGCACTTTAGCTTGCAGAGCGCGTACATCAGTCGCACCGACTTCGTGGTTGATGTTAGTGCCATTTGGCTCCACACCAATCGCAACAACCTCAGCACCCAGCTCTTTAAATACAGCCGGCGCAATGTGATAAGTCGCACCATGCGCGCAATCCACCACAATTTTCATACCAGCTAGCGTCATTTTGTGTGGGAATGTACTTTTACAAAATTCAATATAACGGCCTGCTGCATCATTTAGGCGCACCGCTTTACCTAATTCAGAAGATTCAACGCACTCGATATCTTTGTCTAGCTCAGCTTCGATGGCGAGTTCAATGTCATCCGACAATTTAGTACCTTCAGACGAGAAGAACTTGATGCCGTTGTCATAGAATGGGTTGTGCGATGCAGAGATAACAATCCCCGCTTCAGCACGGAAAGTTTGTGTTAGGTAAGCAACAGCAGGTGTTGGCATTGGACCAGTAAACGTAGCTTGAAGACCAGCAGCAGCAAGTCCCGCTTCTAGTGCAGACTCAAGCATGTAGCCAGAGATACGAGTATCTTTACCAATGATCACTTTCTTTGTGCCCTGCTTCGCAAGAACACGACCAGCAGCCCAGCCAAGCTTCAAAACAAAATCAGGTGTGATTGGGTACTGGCCCACTTTTCCACGTACACCATCTGTGCCGAAGTAACGTCTTTTATCAGACATATTGATTTTCCTTAATTATGATTAGTGATTGTTATTCATCACTTCGATTATCTTCATCGCTTCCAATGTATCTTCTACATCGTGAACGCGAATAATTTGAGCACCTTTCATCGCAGCAATGGTGGCGCAAGTAACACTTCCTACCATGCAATCTACTGGTGCTTTGTCTAGCAGTTTAAAGATCATCGATTTTCTCGAGATACCCGCTAAGATTGGCAAGCCAAGCGTATGAAATTTTTCAAGGTGTGCTAATAGGTGGTAATTATGCTCTATCGTTTTACCAAAGCCAAAGCCAGGATCTAAAATAAGTTGATCTTTAGGTATACCTACGGACTCACAAGCCTCAGCCCTTTCTTTTAAAAAGTCTTCAACATCAGTGAAAACATCGTCATAACTAGGGTTAGCTTGCATGTTTCTTGGCTGGCCTTTCATGTGCATCAAACAAACTGGAACTTGAGCTTGAGCAGCAGCCTCTAAAGCGCCCGGCTCTTGCAGAGCTCGCACATCATTGATCAAGTCAGCACCCGCTTCAACGGCTTGACGCATCACATCCGCTTTGCTGGTATCAATCGAGATCCAAACATCAAACTTGGCGCGAATCGCTTTAATCGCAGGGATAACTCGAGCTAACTCTTCCTCTAAGGACACCTCTGGAGCACCCGGACGAGTCGACTCACCACCAATATCAATAATGCTAACGCCAGCCTGAATCATTCGCTCTGCTTGCAGTAAAGCATTATCTAATGAATTGAATTTTCCGCCATCAGAGAAAGAGTCAGGCGTAACATTGAGGATACCCATCACATGTGGGCGGTCTAAAACGAGCGTTTTATTGTGTGCTTTTAATATCATGGAAGGTGGGTCTTAAAGGTAAAAAATATCTTGGCCTAGAAACAGAAAAACCCTGAGCGTACTCAGGGTTTTAATTAATAGCTTAGCGATTAAGAATCTTTGTTTTGAGCGTCATCTGATTCAGATTTAGCTTCTTCAACTGTCGACTCTTCAGCTTTTGGCTCGGCTTCGGCTTTCTCTTCTGATTTAGCTTCAGGTTTAGCTTCTTCCTTTGCAGGTTCTGCTTTCGCCTGGTCACCCCAACCAGCAGGCTCACGAATGTCATCTTTGCGTTCCATCAAGTCATCAATCTGACCTGCATCAATCGTTTCAAACTTCATTAGCGCATCTTTCATCGAGTGCATGATATCCATGTTCTCTTCAAGAATCTGTTTCGCACGAGCATAGTTACGGTCGATAAGAATACGAATTTCTTCATCGATTAATCTAGTTGTATCGTCAGAAACATGTTTCGCTTGGCTCATGCCGCGACCTAGGAAAACTTCGCCTTCTTCTTCAGCATAAAGAAGAGGACCTAGTTTTTCAGAGAAGCCCCACTGCGTAACCATCTTACGAGCAATATCAGTTGCACGCTCGATATCGTTAGACGCACCAGTCGAAACTTTGTCTTTACCGTAGATAAGCTCTTCAGCAAGACGACCACCGTACAAGCTAGAGATCATTGATTCTAGATGCTGGCGAGACATGCTTACGCGGTCTTGCTCAGGTAAGTACATAGTTACACCAAGCGCACGACCACGTGGGATGATTGATACTTTGTACACTGGATCGTGTTCAGGTACCAAACGACCAACGATTGCGTGACCTGCTTCGTGGTAAGCCGTTGACTCTTTCACTTCCTCAGACATCACCATTGAACGGCGCTCTGCACCCATCATAATTTTGTCTTTCGCAAGTTCAAACTCAACCATAGATACATTGCGTTTGTTACCACGAGCAGCAAATAGAGCCGCTTCGTTAACAAGGTTCGCAAGGTCTGCACCAGAGAAACCTGGAGTACCACGAGCAATCAAAGATGGTTCAACATCACCTGATAGTGGCACTTTACGCATGTGTACTTTAAGAATCTGTTCACGACCACGTACATCAGGCAGACCAACCACAACTTGACGGTCAAAACGACCAGGACGAAGTAATGCAGGGTCTAGTACGTCTGGACGGTTAGTCGCAGCGATAACAATAATACCTTCGTTACCTTCGAAACCATCCATCTCAACCAGCATTTGGTTAAGTGTTTGCTCACGTTCATCGTGACCACCACCAACACCAGCGCCACGTTGACGACCTACAGCATCGATTTCATCGATAAAGATGATACAAGGCGCTGCTTTCTTCGCTTGTTCGAACATGTCACGCACACGAGATGCACCAACACCAACAAACATTTCAACGAAGTCAGAACCAGAGATAGTAAAGAACGGTACTTTCGCTTCACCAGCAATCGCTTTTGCAAGCAATGTCTTACCCGTACCAGGAGGACCGACCAACAGGATACCTGTCGGGATCTTACCACCAAGCTTTTGGAAGCGGCTTGGGTCACGAAGGTAATCCACAAGCTCTTTCACGTCTTCTTTTGCTTCGTCACAACCAGCAACATCAGCAAACATCGTTTTGATTTGTTCTTCGCTCATCATTCGAGCTTTGCTCTTACCAAAAGACATTGCGCCTTTACCGCCGCCGCCGCCTTGCATTTGACGCATGAAGAAAATCCACACACCAATCAGTAAGATCATTGGGAACCATGAAATGAAGATAGTGCCAAGCAGGCTCTGCTCTTCAGGTGGTGTACCCTGAACTTTTACGTTTTGATTAATTAAGTCATCAAGTAGCTTTTGATCATAAACAGGCATGTAAGTTACATACTTAGAGCCACCACCACGACGTGTGAAAGTGATTTCGCTGTTATTGAACTGTGCGTCTTGAATCTGGCCTTGGCCAACTTCCTGTACAAACGTGGTGTAATCTACTGCTCTGCCGTTACTTTCCCCAGGGCCGAAGCTCTGGAATACCGACATCAACACTACCGCGATAACAAGCCACAGAATTAAATTTTTTGCCATGTCACTCAAGGTGTAAGCCTCTCGATAACTAATTGTAATTAAAGGTAGGGTACTACAGTTTGTAACCTGTAGCCATGTTGTTAACTCTCACTCTTGGAAGAGAATCGTTAACCTTTGTAACCAGTTGCTACGATAAACACTTCACGAGAGCGAGCTCGAGAAGAGTCGGGTTTTCTAACTTTGACTGTTTTAAACATCTCACGGACGTCCTTAACATATTGGTCAAACCCTTCGCCTTGGAATACTTTTACAACAAAACTACCATTGGTAGCTAGAACTTGTCGACACATATCCAAAGCTAATTCAACTAAATACATAGCTCTTGGCTGATCCACAGAATTGTTGCCTGCTATATTAGGTGCCATATCAGACATCACGACATCAACCATGTTTGGTTGTATACGTTCCAACAACGCATCTAGCACAGCTTCTTCGCGGAAATCGCCTTGTAAAAAGCTCACTCCAGCAATCGGATCCATTGGTAACAAGTCACACGCAATGATTTGACCGTTGTCTCCGATAATCTTAGCAGCATATTGAGACCAACCGCCAGGCGCTGCACCCAAATCCACAATGGTCATCCCTGGAGTCAGCAATTTATCTTTCGTTTGAATCTCTTCCATTTTGAAATAAGCACGCGAACGATAGCCTTTTTTTCTGGCTTCATTTGCGTACTTGTCGTCGAAGTGTTCCTTCAACCAACGGCCTGAACTGGCCGAGTGTTTCTGTTTGCTCATTGGATACCTAAATTGGAGGAAAGTACTAATTGCTGAATAAATTATAGTCTTCAGCTTTAGATGGCGTTAAAATAGGTTTTTTCAACCCTAATACTAAATAAAATTGGCCGCGTAATGAACCTAAGTACCAAACAAAAGCAGCATCTAAAGGGCCTAGCTCACAGTTTAAAACCTGTTGTGCTAATGGGCGCAAATGGACTTACTGAAGCTGTTCTAGCGGAAATCGAATTAGCTCTAGACCACCACGAACTGATCAAGATTAAAGTTGCATCAGAAGACCGTGATACTAAGCAACTGATTATCGATGCAATTGTACGTGAATCTAAAGCTGAGAAAGTACAGACTATCGGTAAAGTTCTAGTACTGTTCCGTCAGTCAGAAGCACGTAAAATCGAGATTCCACGCAAGTAAGCGAGCTTAATATAAGCTAACTTCATTAAAAGGAAGCCACTGCGCTTAGCTTTTAGTGTAGCGTGAGAAACGAAAAAGGTCGCATTAGCGACCTTTTTACTTATCAAAAACAAAGAAAATTCAATTAGATGTATTCTACTTTGTCGATTTCGAAGTCTTTATCACCACCTGGGGTAGAGATCAGTACTTCATCGCCTTCCATCTTACCGATAAGACCACGTGCAATTGGGGATTTCACAGAAATGCGACCCGTTTTGATATCGGCTTCATCTTCAGAAACGATTTGGTAGCGGAATTCTTCATCCGTATCTACGTCAATCAAAGTCACTGTCGTGCCAAAGATAATCTTACCTGTGTTATCCATCTGCGTTACATCGATGATCTGAGCCAGTGATAGCTTATATTCAATATCTCGAATTTGAGCTTCACAGATACCCTGCTCTTCACGAGCTGCGTGGTATTCAGCGTTCTCTTTCAAGTCACCGAGTTCACGAGCTTCACCAATAGCTGCTGAAATAATAGGACGTAGCTTAAGTAGGCGATCTAATTCGTCACGTAGCTGCTGAGCGCCACGTACTGTCATTGGAACCTTTTCCATTTTTTACCTCTATGCCAAAGCTTTCTTTGGCCAACATAAATCCACCCAACATACTTATTGGGTGATAGAAACAAAACGATTTGGCTTAGTGTAAACAAACTTTATGGCTAAATCACCTTTATTCCACTTTGCGTTATAAAAGCTTTATCTAGGTCTAAATTACAGACATCACAAAAATGAATAATAACCTCACCATCAATAAGCTGGCGATGAAATATCTAAAAAAAACAAAAATAAACCAAATAAACACAGATCACACTTTTATAAAAACCACATAAAATCAACAACTTAGATGGTGACAGGCCCAATAAAACAGTGTGCATAATTTTTATTGATATCATTTTACTACCTGATGGTGGAACTTTAGGGTTAAAAAGTACCCCACGGATTGTTCTGGCAAGTTTCACGCTTTTGTTCTAAGCATGATTATGAAGCTTGATTAATACGAGCAATACACAAAAAGGATTCAAATCCTTGATAAATACCTTTATGGACAGTAATTAGGAATTAATAACATGAACAAGACTATGATCGCGCTTGCTGTATCTGCTGCAGCTCTTGCTACTGGTGCTAACGCTTCAGAACTATACAACCAAGACGGTACTTCTCTAGAAATGGGTGGCCGTGCGGAAGCTCGTCTTTCTATGAAAGATGGCAACGTACAAGACAACTCTCGTATCCGTCTTAACTTCCTAGGTCAAGTTGAAATCCAAGACGGCCTATACGGTGTTGGTTTCTACGAAGGCGAATTCACAACTGCTGACAACGGTGGTCCTACAGACAGCGATAGCGACAGCCTAACTAACCGTTATGCTTACGCTGGACTTGGCGGTACATTCGGTGAAGTGACTTACGGTAAAAATGACGGCGCTCTAGGCGTAATCACTGACTTTACCGATATCATGGCTTACCACGGCAACTCTGCAGCAGACAAAATCAATGCTGCTGACCGTGCTGACAACATGCTTTCTTACAAAGGTCAATTCCAAGACCTAAGTCTTAAAGCAAGCTACCGTTTTGCTGACCGTAACGACGACACTGCAAACAACGTAGGCTACACTGACAACGGTCAAGACGGCTACTCTCTATCTGGTATCTACGCAATCGGTGAAACTGGCGTTAAACTAGGTGCTGGTTACGCAGACCAAGATAAGAACAACGAATACATGCTTTCGGGCTCTTACACTATGGGCGACCTATACTTCGCTGGTGTATTCACTGACGGAGAAAAAGATTTTGACCGCCAGTACAAATCTTCAAACGCTTCAAGCATTGGTAGCAAGTTCACAGGTGTTCAAGACTACACTGGTTACGAAGTAGCAGCCGCTTACACTCTAGGTCAAACTGTATTCTCAACCACATACAACAACGCAGAAACAGGTAGCGACACATCGGCAGACAATATCGCTGTTGATGCAACGTACTACTTCAAGCCTAACTTCCGTGGTTACGTATCGTACAACTTCAACCTACTAAGCGCTAGCGACAAGCTAGGTACTTCAACAGTTGGTACTAAAGGTGCTGAAGACGAGCTTGCTCTAGGTCTACGTTACGACTTCTAATTCTGATTATCTAATTGATTAATTAGTTAATTGAGAATCAAAACGCCCGCTCTATAGCGGGCGTTTTTTATATCTGTATACTGAAAACATCAGTCATCCAAGAAAACCTTCTATGCGCCTTCTATCCAGCTTACTCCTATGTGGTTTGTCACTGTGTAGCTATTCAATTAGTGCTTTCGAATACCTCCCTCTAGATAAACTGCCCGATGGCAGTAGCACAAGCTTGATACTGAAGTCATTGAGTGATGATTCGAGTGAGTTGAACACCAATAGCGATGGCTTTTACCCTCCCGCCAGTACGTTAAAGCTAGTCACCGCTTTGGCAGCCAAATTGGAGTTAGGAGATAATTTTAACTACACGACCAGCATTGCGCGTTCTAATAAAGATGTCGTGATCGCATTCAGTGGTGACCCTACACTACAAAGAGAGCATCTAAAAAATCTTTTAGATCAATATGCTAAATCGCAATCTAAAACAATCAAGGGCAACTTATACCTCGATAACTCAGCTTTTACTGGCTATCAACGAGCGGTTGGTTGGCCTTGGGACATTTTAGGCGTTTGTTACAGCGCTCCCTCTAGTGCAATGACCTTAGACAGTAACTGCGCACAAGCCTCTATTTATACAAAAGATAACGGTACAACACGCGTATATATCCCAGCTCACTATCCGATAGACGTGACAACCTCAGCAGCCACGGTAACTCGCTCTGGCCAAAAGGCAACGCAATGCGACTTGGAGCTTATTACTACCCCAGATAACACTTACAAGCTCTCTGGTTGCTTAGTTGAACGTAAGAAACCACTGCCGCTCAAGTTCGCGATTCAAAGTCCAGAACTTTACACCTATCAAGTCGTTACATCGATTCTTAAAGAACTGAGAATTGAAGTAAAAGGCAATGTGGTCGTTGGCAAAAAAGCTAAAGCAGGCAAAAGCACGTTAATCGCAAGTCACAGCTCAGAGAAACTTCCCGAACTGATTAATATCATGCTCAAGAAATCAGACAATCTAATAGCAGACAACCTAACCAAAACACTGGGTGCGACATTTTATGTTCAACCGGGCAGCTTTAATAACGGCACTGAAGCGATAAAGCAGATATTACTGACCAAAGCCAATATTGACCTAAGCCAAGCACAGTTGGTCGATGGTTCAGGGCTATCCAGAAATAACCGCATGACCTCGCAAACCATGGCTCAGGTACTTCGTTATATCTGGGAGAACGATAAACAGCTCAACCTGATTGAGGCTATGCCTACATCTGGCACTGATGGCACGCTCAAATACCGTCAAAGCATGAGAAAAGCACCAATCCAAGGCAACATTATTGCCAAAAGTGGTTCTTTGTATGGGAGCTACAACATGGCTGGCTTTGGTTTAGATAAAGCGGGAAAACCAAACTCTCTATTTGTACAGTTTGTCCGTGATTACTTTCCTGACACACCAGATCCAGAAAAACCAGTAGAAGCACCCATCACCCAGTTTGAACGAGCTTTCTACACAGATGTAGTTGAATTCAGTCAAACACAGAGCAAATCTAAGTAATGTTCAACTCTGTTTAAGCTTCTACTTAAGCAATAAAATGGCGCTGAAGATCTTGAATCTTCAGCGCCATTTTTTTCTCTAAGGTGTTTTTAGCTATTTTTATAAACGCTAAGCGATCCCTAAGAATGAATTAACCACAGTGAAGTAGATCCACATTCCAGAGATATCCACTATCGAAGCCAGTACAGGGCTCACTAACACAGCAGGATCAAGTTTGAAGAATCGAGCGACTATCGGTAACCCGCCGCCGAGTACAGTTGATATGGTCACTTGAATAAACAGAGCAACAGCAATCGCGTAAGCAATCATATTAATGTCGTAACCACCCGTTGACTGGTTGTCACTGAATAATAAGATTCGGCCAATCATCACTAAGGCGATCGCAAGAGCTAAACAGATAGCAACTCTAAGCTCTTTCCATAGAACGTTGGCCCACTGGCGTTTCTTCAATTCCCCTGTGGCTAAGGCCCTAATGACCAAAGTCGCAGCTTGTGTTCCTGTGTTGCCACCCGCGGCAGCGATTACCGGCATATAGATCGCCAGAAGTACTAGCTGGCTAAGAATATCTTCATACTGAGCAATGATAAGCCCAGAGACAATGCCCAGCAGTGCTAAGGCAATAATCCAACCGATACGCTGCCTAACATGGCTAAGCACTCCAGTTGAAAGGTAACCTTGTTGAGGTTCAACCTCTGAGTAGATCAGCCCTAGTTGGTGAGCTAGATGTCGAGAGCGCTTCTCAAAGCCCTGCTCTTCTAGCTCACTAAGTAAAGTCTGAATCGTACTAAGAGAGCATTGCCCAAGCACTAACACCGCATCTTCAAGTGGCATGCGGTTTAAAAGGTTAATTTGTTGCTCACGCCCATACTGTTGAAAGGCATTCGATACAGCTTGGATGTCTTGCTCTGAGTACAGAGCTTCAATAGATAAAAAAGTGTTGTTCATTACCGTCATGGCGAATCTCCCGATTGGCAAAGGTAACGACCATCAAAACAAGTAGCCTATAGAGAGTACCCCGAGAGTATAAAGCGGTGTACTCCAAGAGCGTATAGCTATATACATCAAGAATATACAACTAAGCGCACCAAGAGCTTAAAGCACTGACGTGTCTACTTGTTAGAATCTAGAGTGTGGAAAAGAATGAAGGGAAAACAGATACCCTACCCGAACGGCAGGACAATAGATCAATACCGAGACGAGTTATTCTTCTCCATTCAAACTAGGAGGATGGTCGGTATTGTTCATAAAAATCTCCAAAATTACTGTCAGCTCGACAGCGCGCATAGTGTAGCAATCCTGTAAAAAATTCTTCGTCAACTTTCTGTCAATAAATAGGGGTCAATAAAAAAGGCATCCGAAGATACCTTTTCTATAAATCATTGAGATTTAATATTACTTAATAGTAATACGAGCAAACTTACGCTTACCTACTTGGTAGACCGCAGTACCTGCTTCAGGTACGAATTTGCTGTCTTCAATCTTCTCGCCTTCAAGCTTAGCTGCGCCTTGCTTGATCATACGCATCGCATCAGAAGTCGAGTTTACAAGACCTGCTTCCTTTAGAACGTTCGCAATTGGCAGGCCAGCTTCGAATTCGAATTCAGGCATTTCATCAGGAACTTGGTTCTTAGCAAAACGGTTAACGAACTCTTGCTCAGCGGCTTCAGCATCGGCTTCGCTGTGGAAACGAGCAATGATCTCTTTAGCAAGAAGTACTTTCACGTCACGAGGGTTTTTTCCCGCCTCAACGCCAGCTTTCAGTTCCGCAACTTCTTCAAGAGGACGGAAAGACAGTAGCTCGTAGTAGCTCCACATTAGATCGTCAGAGATAGACATGATCTTACCAAACATCTCGCTTGGTGCTTCGCTGATACCGATGTAGTTGTGCGCAGACTTAGACATCTTCTTAACGCCGTCTAAACCAACAAGTAGTGGCATCATCAGTACCGCTTGTGGTTTTTGACCTGCTGCTTTTTGCAGTTCACGACCCATTAGAAGGTTAAACTTCTGGTCAGTACCGCCAAGCTCAACATCGCTCTCTAGTGCAACAGAGTCGTGACCTTGAAGAAGTGGGTACATGAACTCGTGGATTGCGATCGGTTGACCACCAGCGTAACGCTTTTTAAAGTCATCACGCTCAAGCATACGAGCAACAGTTTGGTTAGAAGCAAGACGAATCATGCCTTCTGCACCAAGCTCAGATAACCACTCAGAGTTGAAACGAATTTGCGTTTTCGCAGGATCTAGAATCTTGAATACTTGCTCTTTGTAAGTTTCAGCATTCTTCAATACGTCTTCACGGCTTAGCGGTGGACGTGTTGAGTTCTTACCTGATGGATCACCAACCATTGCTGTGAAATCACCGATAAGGAACGTCACTTCATGACCAAGCTCTTGGAAAGCACGAAGCTTGTTAAAGATAACCGTATGGCCTAGGTGGATATCTGGAGCGGTTGGATCGGCACCCAGTTTAATGCGTAAAGGACGACCTTCTTTTAGTTTCGCAATCAGTTCGTCTTCTGGAATCAGTTCTTCTACGCCACGTTTGATCTCGGCTAGTGCAGCTTCAATACTCGCCATTCTTGTTCACTCCCACAGATTTGGCAAAAATATAATAATTAGACATCTTACTTGAATAGCGATGTATTTTGAAACCAGTTACACTATTCCGTCGTCTATTTTCATAATATTTACAGAACGAACCGGAACATGTTGTCTATTTTTGCACGCCTTCCCATTTTGCACCGGGCATTTATCGCATTTTTTAGTGCCGTAATTTTTATCGCTATTTTCTTACTCCCCGACGTCAACAGCTTACGTGACGATACGGGAGCTTTAGTCGTTGGAAAACACTACCCACTGACGATCAGTGCATCAGCACTTGTTAGCTCAAGTGACGCACCACCGACGGCAGTACTCAAATGGGAGAAATACACCGTTCGCTCTGGCGAAAGCACCTCTGTTTTATTTGAACGTATTGGCCTTTCATACCGTTTACTGATCACTCTACTCAATACCAACAACGATATTAAAAAGCAGCTGTCCAATCTAAGACCTGGCGACGTATTACAATTCGGCTTTGATGAAAACAACGACCTTATTCAGTTGAAGCGACAACTTAGTGCGTTTGAAAGCTTCAAGATCACTAAGTCTGGCGATTCATTCTCCTCTAGCTTCGACAAAAAGGAAGTGGCCTACCAATACAACTATGCCGAAGCCAACATCACGTCTAACTTCTGGAACGCCGGCGTCAATGCAGGCCTAACTGCAAACCAAATTATGGAACTGGCGGGCATCTTCGGTTGGGATATCGACTTTGCGTTGGATATTCGCAACAACGACAGCTTTAAGATTTTGTACCAAGAGAAAGTCGTTGAAGGCGAAGTGATAGGTCGCGGCAAGATCATGGCGGCAGTATTCAAAAACCAAGGTGATTCATTTACCGCGGTATTAGATGATAGAAGCGGCAACTACTTCGATGAAAATGGTCGTGCCATGAAGAAAGCCTTCTTGCGCTCACCGATTGATTTTCGCCGTGTAACATCGAACTTTAACCCTCGTAGAAAACACCCAGTAACCGGTAAGGTTCGAGCTCACCGAGGCACCGACTACGCAGCCCCTGTTGGCACACCTATCTGGGCAGCCGGTGACGGTATTGTTCAGAAATCGGGTTATAACCAATTCAATGGTAACTACGTGTTCATTCGCCACAGCAACACCTATATCACTAAATACTTGCATATGAAGCGACGTATGGTAAAAAC
Source organism: Vibrio sp. 10N.286.49.C3 (assembly GCF_041469545.1). Taxonomy (NCBI): domain Bacteria; kingdom Pseudomonadati; phylum Pseudomonadota; class Gammaproteobacteria; order Vibrionales; family Vibrionaceae; genus Vibrio; species Vibrio sp. 10N.286.49.C3. Next base: position 92,007 of record NZ_JBFRKT010000009.1, on the reverse strand, counting down.
AGGTCAGCGCGTAAAACAAGGCCAAACCATTGGTACTTTGGGCGGTACAGGCCGTGTGACTGGCCCGCACTTACACTATGAATTCTTGGTCAATGGCGTACATAAAAATGCGCGAACCGTGAAATTACCGCAATCTAAGTCGTTAACCGGTAAAGCAAAAGCAACCTTTATTGCCAACTCAGAGATTCGACTGAATAACCTTGAGCGATACGGCCAGTTGCTAGCGACTAATTAGGCAACTAGATACCAATTAGGTTAAGAGCCCTATAAACCAACGAAAAGAGCGCCCACCAAGGCGCTCTTTTTTATGTTCATCGAACCACTGTATCTACTATTTTTCAGGCTTCTTATCTCGCCCTAGCATTAATAGACAAGGCGTCAGCACCAAGGTTAGTACCGTTGCAAATGCCAACCCTCCCGCAATCGCCGTAGCGAGTTGCGACCACCATTGGGTACTCGGCGCGCCAAACTCTATTTTTTGGTTAATCAGATCAATGTTCATCTCTAATACCATCGGCATCAAGCCTAATATGGTAGTGACCGTAGTAAGCATCACTGGTCTTAAACGCTGAACACCGGTTCTCAGAATTGCATCGCGCTTATCTAAGCCTCTTTTGATTAGCTGATTATAGGTATCAATCAGCACGATATTGTTGTTCACCACTATACCTGCCAGTGCAATCACTCCAATACCGGACATCACGATACCAAACGGACGTTGGAAGATAAGCAGACCAACAAACACACCAACCGTAGAGAACAGCACCGCACTAAGAATCAGGAATGCTTGATAGAAGCTATTAAACTGAGTAATCAAAATCAACGCCATTACCGCCAGTGCAACCATGAATGCACTTTGTAGGAAGGCCGAAGAATTTTCTTGTTCTTCATTCTGACCACGGATACGAAACTCGACACTACTCGGTAGCCCCAATTCACTTAACGCTTGCTCAATCTTTGGCAGTTCGAGGGCAAGGTTATAGCCCTCTTCCATATCCGCCATGATGTTCACTACGCGCTTACCATCGAGGCGCTTAATCGTATCTTGCTTATGGTCGGGAACAATCTGAGCAAAGTTGGTGATCGGCACCAAGCCAGCAGGTGTTTTGACTCTCAACTGGTCAAAGCGTCCGATATCTCTTTTATCATTAGGGTAACGCACCAAGATATCGACCTCTTCTGAAGAATCATCAGGCAGGTAATCACCAATCTTGAGACCATTGGTAACGAATTGAACGGTATTACCCACCAAGGTCGCATCAGCGGAAAAGCGTGCGGCATCGTCTCGGCGAATATCCACTTTCCAATCAATGCCATCTTTGCTTGCTGTATCACTGATGTTAGTCAGAGCTTGATTACCATCCGCCCAGTTTCTTACAATTTTTGCAGCCTGATTCAGCTGTTCTGGTGTTGTTGCTGACAGCTCAATCACTAAATCATTTTCAACCGGAGGCCCTGCATCTGGAAACTTATATTCAATCTCAACACCAGCGTATTGATCGGTTTGCACCTTTAATTCATCAATAATCGCTTTAACACTACGACGATATTGCCAATCAACAGGAGTAATCGAGATCAAGCCAATCTGGTCGTCCCCGCCCGTGCGTGTGTAAACAGTATCGAACTCATCATGATTAAGCATCATTTGCTCAATATCGCGCATGATGTCATCTTTTTCTTGAATAGAAAGATCACCATGTGAGCGAACTTTGACATTAAAGAATGGTGGATCAACCTCAGGGAAGAACTCTGCACCTAAGCCCGCTTTGGAGTAAGTAAAACCAACTGCAACCGCGAGCAATATCGCACTGAACAGAATCTTAAAGGGATGCTTAATCGCAATCGAAAGCGTGTGGTAATACGCCTTGGTTAAGCCCGTTGCTTGTGAAAAATCACCATTATGCAGTGCCACCATTCGAGCTTGGCTCTTGGGCGATACGTATTGAGGTTTGCCAATCAAGCCACCTAATACCGGTACAAACAACAACGCCATAATCAATGAAGCGGTTAGCGTTGCAATCAGTGTTAGTGGCAGAAACTTCATGAATTCGCCTGTCACATCCGGCCAAAACAGTAACGGAGCAAATGCAGCTAAGGTTGTCGCTGTCGATGCGGTTATCGGCCACGCCATCCGTTTCGCTGCGTCTCGGTAAGCTTCTTTTCTACCTTCACCTTCTTGCATTCGCCTATCGGCAAACTCGGTAACAACAATCGCGCCGTCGACCAACATACCAACGGCCATGATCAAAGAGAACAGAACCACAATGTTGACGGTTAGACCAAACACAGACAACACCAACAATCCCGTGAGGAATGATCCAGGTATTGAAATTCCAACCAATAACGCGGTTCGAACACCAAGAATGGCGATGATAACGATCACCACTAAAATGATGGCGGACAAGATATTGTTTTGAAGATCGTTGAGCATGATCTTCACGTCTTTAGATTCATCCCAAGTGTATTTAACCAATAAGTTATTTGGCCATTCCGCTTGTTGTTGAGCACCAGCCATAACCGCTTTAACTAACTCTACGGTTTCGATGATATTTTCACCCGCACGCTTCTTGATATCCAAGACCACCGCAGATTTACCATCTAAACGGGCAAAGCTTTCAGGATCTCGAAACGCTCGACGAACCGTGGCCACATCACCAAAGGTTACAACCTGTTTACCATCCACTTTGATAGGCAACTCAAGTACATCTTTTAAAGAGTTAAACACCGAAGGAACTTTGACTGAGAAACGTCCGTAGCCAGTGTCAACAAAACCAGCGGCGACCACTCGATTGTTCAGAGCGATCAGGTTATAGATATCCGCTTGATCTAAGCTGTAGCTCTCCATCAACAGCGGATCGACAATGATCTCGACGATGTCATCGCGATCGCCCGCAATATCGACCTCTAGAATTTGGCGATAGCTTTCGAGCTTATCCCCAAGCTCTCGGGCAATTTGCACTATGGTGCGTTCAGGAACAGTACCGAATAGCACAACAGACAGAACAGGTTGCTCAGACGCGAGTGTTACTTCATTTACGGTCGGCTCATCACTGTCTTCTGGCAATTTTGGTTTGGCTAAATCGACAGCATCACGCACATCAGCCATCGCTTTGGTGAGATCAACGCCAACATTAAACTCCAACACAACAGAGGCGTGGCCTTCTGCTGCGGTTGCGGTCATCTCTTTTACGCCTTCAATCGACCTCAGCTCTTGTTCTATCGGTCTAACCAATAAGCGTTCTGCATCGGTTGGCGAAATACCTTGGTGCCCAACAGAAACGTAGATAATCGGGATGGTAATATCGGGGCTCGATTCTTTGGGGATCGTGATATAGGTAACGACACCTGCGACCAATATGAGAGCTAAAAGAGAGAGCATTGTTCGAGCGCGAGACAAGGCTGCATCAATAATTGAATACATCGGTTATCTCCTACTCTGCGGTTACGTTAGAGAGTTCAGCGCCTTGCTCAACAGCAATCACAGAATCACCATCACGCACAAACCCTTGGCCTACAGTTATAATATCAACTCGCTGACCTAACCCTGTGAGCCAAACTCCATCTTGTTCTGCCTTTACTAGCTGAATACCTATAAATTTCACGGTTGGTGAGTCATCGGCTGAAACCAAAGTTTTGACCCCAAGATTACCGGCCTCATCCAGTGCCAGCATCGCAGGTGTTATCTTGATAGCATCACTTGTTTCTAGGTTGAGTGTTACTTCAGCACTGACACCGGCAGGTAACAGGCCATCGGAATTATCGATTTCAATCTCTATTGGGAAGGTATTAGTAGAAGCAGAAGAGATTCGAGAAACATAGCGCAGACGACCTTCCGCTTCTTCTCGCCCTAACAGACGAACCAAAGCAGATTGATTGACTAACAAATGCTGGATATGACGTTCACTGACATCGGCTTCGATGACCAGAGGGTCAAGATCAATCACACCCGCAACCGGATCGCCGACGCCTACGAAATCGCCAAGCTCAACCATCAAGTCTTGAACCACACCGGAGAAAGGCGATGTGATGACTGTATTTTTTAGAGCCAGTTCAGCATTACGCTTCATAGCCTTCGCTTCAGTTAACGAAGCCTCAGCTGTGGTGTAGGCTATCTCGCCTTGCAGCCCTCTTTTTTTCAGCGACTGCGCCGCTTTGAATTCCTTCTGCTTCAAGCGATATAAAGCAGAAGCTCGCTCTAGCTGAATCTCTAAGTCACCTTTATCTATCTGAGCAATGGCTTGCCCTACTTTAACCGTATCGCCTTTCACAACGTTCAACCTAACAATCTTGCCCGCGACTTCCGCTCCCAATCGAGCATGCCTATCGGGTGCTGTGCGACCATAAAGATCTATGGTTTTAAAGGTGGGGGATGAAGTGAATGTTTGAAAGGAAACCTTAGCCAACGGAATTTCTGTCGCTTTTTTTTCTGGCGACTCTTCCGCTTGCCCCACTCCTAAACCAAGCCAAATCGACAACAGTACAACTAGAACCAGAGAAACCAACCACGGCTGCTTCAGTTTCTGAAAAAATGGAGAGTTAGAAAATAGAGTGGGCATAGCAAATCCTTTTGTCCGATGTGATTAAGGCGCGCTAATTAGCTTAACACCGTCATATGCAACATCCTGATGCACAGAGGTAACTTTAACAGACCCACACCCAACGAAGTTGGACGCTATCGACAGTTTAAAAAATATGGCGTTTACTATAAAGCAAATGAATAAGGTTGAACTTAAGCATAACCACCCAAAATAACCTTGGCGTACATGCCTAGAATAAGTCGACTTACTGTCTGTTTTGTATGGTGTATTTTTTACAAACAAAAACACCGAGCATTGGCTCGGCGTTTAAAATATTTCTAATGTAGCTTTCCGTTCAAGCTACCTTTCGTGCACGCTAAACGCTAAATGATGCGCCACAACCACATGTTGTTGTCGCGTTCGGGTTGTTCACAAAGAAACGTGCGCCTTCTAGGCCTTCAGTGTAATCAACCATGCCGCCCATTAAGTACTGTAGGCTCATTGGGTCAACAACCAGCGTCACACCGCTATTTACAATGGTAGTGTCGCCATCATTTACTTTTTCATCAAATGTGAAGCCGTACTGGAAGCCACTACAACCGCCGCCTGTAATGTATACACGCAGTTTTAGCTCTGGGTTTTCTTCTTCAGCAATTAGCGTTTGTACGCGGGTAGCTGCTGCATCAGAAAAGGACAATGGGATATTTACTTCGCTCACGACAACCTCTCTTACCTGTGTCAAAAACAACATGATACAAATCTAAATCGAGACCATAGTTGTTGAATATTTTCTTATATTCTGGTGATTATCTAATACCTGACTGAAACGTTCAAGTATTCACCACAGGATCGTTCCTTTTACTGCTGTAAACTCGCTAATATCTGACAATTAAAACGCGTAACCACACAAAACAACCAGATTCGGGTGATTATATCAGCGAAGGCATTCCTAGTTGGATTCCGGATAGGTACAATGCGTGCCAATTGGTCCGACAGTCAAAAGAGGATATATCAATGACCAAATCAGCAGAGCTGTACGAAAAAGCACAGCAAACTATTCCTGGTGGCGTAAACTCTCCAGTTCGTGCATTCAATGGCGTAGGTGGTTCTCCTATCTTCGTTGAACGCGCTGATGGCCCACTTATTTTTGATGCTGATGGTAAAGCATATATCGATTACGTTGGCTCTTGGGGTCCAATGATCCTTGGTCACAACCACGTTGTTATTCGTGACGCTGTTATTGCAGCAGCTCAACGCGGCCTTAGCTTTGGTGCTCCAACCGAAACTGAAATCAAGATGGCTGAACTTGTATCTGAGATGGTTCCATCAATGGAACAGCTGCGTATGGTGAGCTCAGGTACAGAAGCAACAATGAGTGCGATTCGTCTCGCTCGTGGCTTTACTGGTCGTGACAAAATCCTTAAGTTTGAAGGTTGTTACCACGGCCACGCAGACAGCCTACTTGTAAAAGCAGGTTCTGGCGCACTGACTTTAGGTCAACCAAGCTCTCCAGGCGTACCGGCTGATTTTGCGAAACTAACGCTAACTGCAACTTTCAATAATCTAGATTCAGTACGTGAAATCTTCGCAGCAAACAAAGGTGAGATCGCGTGTATCATCGTTGAGCCTGTCGCGGGCAACATGAACTGTATCCCACCAGTAGAAGGCTTCCACGAAGGTCTACGTGAGATCTGTGATCAAGAAGGTGCATTGCTAATCTTTGATGAAGTAATGACAGGTTTCCGCGTTGCTGAAGGTTGTGCTCAGGCTTACTACAACATCAAGCCAGACTTAACGTGTCTTGGTAAAGTGATTGGCGGCGGCATGCCAGTGGGTGCTTTTGGTGGTCGTAAAGACGTGATGCAATACATCGCACCAACGGGGCCTGTTTACCAAGCAGGTACGCTTTCAGGTAACCCTGTTGCAATGGCTGCTGGCTACGCATGTTTGAATCTTCTAAGAGAAGAAGGCAACGAAAAGCGTCTAGCGTCTAAAACTAAGCAGTTGGCAAATGGCTTCAAGCAACTTGCTGACAAGCACGGCATCCCTATGCTAGTTCACCAAGTTGGCGGTATGTTTGGTTTCTTCTTCACAGACCAAGAAACGGTAACGTGCTACGAAGATGTAACTAAGTGTGATGTAGAACGCTTCAAGCGCTTCTTCCATCTAATGTTAGATCACGGTGTTTACCTTGCACCTTCAGCATTCGAAGCAAGCTTTACTTCTCTTGCTCATGGTTCAAAAGAACTGGATGCAACACTAGAAGCTGCTGACCGCTCTCTTGCGATCATTGCTGCTGAAAGCAAATAATCGAAAGCACTTTATAAGTCGCTAACCGATTGAATTTAGGGCTGCATTAGATGCAGCCCTTTTTAATACATCACGCTCGTTAACCACAAATATGACAGATTATTTACCCTTCGATTAAGGCTAAAACTGAACTAAAAACGCCTAACGTTCCCAGAAAAGAAAAACCAACAACATCAGCGTACCTAGGAACATTCTGAACCAAGGGATCTCTTTTTTTATTTGCTGTTCTTCGTCTTGGCATTTCTTATCTTTATTACAGCATCCCATTATCAAAACTCCTCATTGCTAACTCTCTGTTTTGCAGCCATTATAAACTCAGAACGCAAATATAGAGACCATTAACGTGTCAGAAAAACTCAAAATCAATACCAGCCACTGGGTGATCATCATTGCCCTACTTGCGGCGGCTTATGCTTGTTACTTGCTTATAGAGCCGTACGTCAACTCAATCGTGATGGCCTTTATCATTTCACTATTGATGTTCCCGATCCATGAGTGGCTTGAAAAAAAGCTCCCGAATAAAGAAAACATCGTCTCTCTGCTGTCTTGTGTGATTCTGACTTTCATTATTGTTATCCCTTTATTGGCAGTATTTGCAGCAATTGTTCAGCAAGGCTCTCTGTTCTCTCAGAACACGTACCAATGGGTGACACACGGCGGTATTCAGACTCTGTTTGCACACCCACTTGTGGTCAAAGCGCTGTCGTTTGTGAATAACTACCTGCCTTTCGACAACATTGAGCCCCAAGCCATCGCACAGAAAGTCGGAGAATTCGCGACAAGTTTTGGTTCTAAACTGGTTGGTATCAGTGCGAAAATCCTTGGTGATGCGACCAACTTCTTAATGGATTTCTTCTTGATGCTGTTTGTTCTGTTCTTCTTATTAAGAGATCACGACAAAATCATCAGTGTGGTTCGTCATATTCTTCCGCTATCTCGTAGCCAAGAAGACAAGCTCCTCACTGAGATTGAGCAAGTTTCTAAGTCTGCCGTTATGGGCTCATTCTTAACCGCAATAGCGCAAGGTTTTGCGGGTGGTTTAGGTATGTGGATTGCTGGTTTCCCTGGGTTGTTCTGGGGCACTATGATGGGCTTTGCCTCTTTCATCCCCGTGGTCGGTACCGCTCTAATCTGGATCCCAGCCGCAACCTACTTATTCCTAACCGGTGATACCACGTGGGCAATTTTCCTAACGGTTTACTGTGTCGCGATTGTTGGCTCAATTGACAACCTACTGCGCCCGCTGCTGATGCAAGGTAGTGCAGGCATGAATACCCTAATGATCTTCTTCTCACTGTTGGGTGGTATTCAACTTTTTGGCCTAATTGGTCTTATCTACGGCCCACTGATCTTTGCTATTACTATCGTTCTTTTCAATATTTACGATGAAGAGTTTAAAGACTTTTTAAACCAGCAAGACAAGAGTTGATCAACTGTTCAGCAACTTGGTTGCCGAACCCGTATTAAACACTTCAAGCTTTGGGCGGATTATGCGAAAATCCGCCCTCATTTTTTGCTAACGATTCAATAGAGTGTCCTATGTCAGCTTATATTGCCCCAAGCCAAATTGCTGAGCGCCAACTTGCCTACTTTGAAGGCAAACATGTTTTAGTTGCCGGTGAGGCTGAAGACTTATTCCCTGTTGAATTAGCGAAACATTGTGAATCAGTCACCGTGTTTACTTCTAATTACAGCTACTACCGTCAATTAGAAGGCAGCAACACCATCCAACGTTTTTATGGTGCGGAATTTACCGAAGAGACCAAAGCCGATTTAGTGATGCTGTACTGGCCAAAGGCCAAAGCGGAAGCGGAATTTCTGCTGGCGATATTATTTGCCAAGCTAGGTAAAGATACCGAGATTGTCGTAGTTGGCGAAAATCGTTCAGGTGTTAAAAGTATCGAGAAGATGTTCACTCCTTACGGCAAAGTCGTGAAATACGATTCAGCGCGTCGTTGTTCTTTCTACTGGGGTCAATGCTTCGAGCAACCACCAGCCTTCAACCTGCAAGAGTGGTTTAAAACCTACACGGTTAACATTGGTGAGCAATCACTAACCGTGAAAAGTCTTCCAGGCGTCTTCAGTCATGGTCAATTTGATGTTGGTAGCCAACTATTACTTGATACCCTGCCAAAACTGAAAGGTAAAGTACTGGATTTCGGTTGTGGTGCAGGCGTATTGGGCGCGGTAATGGCATCTCGTCACCCTGATATCGAACTGGAAATGTGCGACATCAGTGCATTTGCCGTGGCGTCTAGCCAAGCAACGCTAGAAGCGAATGGTTTAACAGGTAATGTCTTCGCCTCAGATGTCTACTCTGACACATCAAAAGATTACCAATTCATCATCAGTAACCCACCATTCCATTCTGGTTTGGATACAAGCTACAGTGCGACTGAAACCTTACTTGCTCAGGCTCCTAACCACATGAAGCGTTCTGGTGAGATGATTATTGTTGCGAACAGTTTTTTAAAATACATTCCAATTATTGAGCAAGCTTTTGGAAAATGCGCGACTCTAAATAAGACCACCAAATTCGCGATCTATCACGCAAGCAAATAGCCTATCTAACACAGCGCAGGGTCAATATCTGCGCTGTCTGTTCATATTTCTATCAAAAGCCCATAAAAATGAGCTTTTGCACACGCTTTAAATACCACTTACTTGTCAAAGTAAAAAAACTCGTTAATTTCGTTAAATTGGAACCCGTTAATTCTATTCTCTGTACTTGTTTTCATCCCTTTCAAGCAGTACATCAAAGGAAAGTAGTACCCAATTTATGTTTAGATTCTATCGTAAGCAGAAGTTTAAGCGCCTTCAAAATACCCTAATGCTGGCATTTCTTGTCCTTAGTATTACCCCAGTAACACTTATCGCGATATTTTTCCTCCAATCGCACAGTCAGGATCTTCAGGAACAAAGTACTTCGCACCTTGTTTCCGTCCGTGATACTAAACAGCAGCAAATTGTCGATTACCTACAAGCTCAAGAATCCCAAGTGATGGGTTTTGTTCGCTCAGAGCTTGCCAATGCCAGTGGCGGACGATTCTATGGTTTGATCAATGCATTCCAACGCCTCGGCTTAGACATTGACGAAGCACGCGCTAATGCGCAGCAACGCTACATTCAAGGATCGGGCGATCAAATCAAAACATCGATTCTTCCTGAATCCAGCAGCTACATAGGAAGTGAGCGTTATCGCCTATTGCACAAGCGCTACCACAACTCTTATTTAGAGCTGCTTAAGCGTTCAGATTTTGACGACATTTTATTAGTCGACATTAACGGTAACATCGCTTATTCAGTTTTTAAGCGCGATGACTACGGCACCAACTTGCTGACTGGTAAGTACAAAGATGCAAACCTCGGCAAAACCTTTCAACGCCTGGAAAAGGACGTAAAAGACAAACGCAAATCCAACGAAGACTACACGCCGGTTATCGTTTCTGACTTTAAAGACGAAAATGGTAAACAGACCGCATGGTTAGGCGCACCTATCGTTCAACAGGGCTACCTACACAGTTACGCCATGTTTAGACTACCCATCAATGGTATTACTAAGCTTATTGCCGATCTCAACAAGAGTTCGAATATTCAAACCTTGCTTGTCGGCGATGATCATCTGCCACGTAGCCTTGCCCATTCACAAGAGTCGATTAATCTGAGTTTAGATGTTGTTGATAAAGCTCTGGCCGGAGAAACGGCCGTTGGCACCTTCGACAACGCTCAGGATCAAGCGATCATCGCTGCATATACTCCAATTGAGCTCAAATATGCGACTTGGGCACTGGTCGTCGAGCTTCCAGAGAAAGAAGCGTTTGCCCGTATTCATCAGTTAGAAAAGATCTTTGTGATCGTGATGTTGACGGCGATTATTCTTGTATTTGTCGCATCCCATTATCTGTCTAACTTCATCACATCACCGTTACTCAAGCTCACATGGGCAGCAGAGAAAGTCTCTGCGGGTGACCTTGATGAAACCATGATTAATACCGAACGAAAAGATGAGATAGGCCGCCTCGCAGTAAGCTTCGAAAGAATGCAACGTTCGATTCGTGAAAAGATGCTGCTCATTAAGAGCCAAAATGATGAGCTTGAGGACAACCTTAAGACCATTCAAAAACAAAATGAAGAGTTGCAACTGGCCAACAAACTTAAAGATGAATTCTTAGCAACAACATCACACGAATTGAGAACGCCATTACATGGCATGGTAGGTATCGCTGAAGCGCTAATATCTGGTGCAAACGGTCCTATTCCTGCCAACCAGAAGTACCAGTTGGATATCATCATCAATAGTGGCCAGAGATTGGCAACACTGGTCGATGATCTACTTGATTACCACAAAATGCGCTACGGCAGTTTAGACATAAATAAATCTGCTGTTGATTTATCTGCTGCTACCAGCTTGGTACTAGAATTGTCTCATCATCTGTTGGGCAATAAGCCAATCCGAATTATTAACCAAGTACCCAGTGACTTAGGGTTGGTTTCGTCCGATCCTCAACGATTAGAACAAGTGATGTATAACTTGGTCGGCAATGCCATCAAGTACACATCAGAAGGTAAAATTGTTATCTCAGCAAGCGTTATCGACGAGAACATTCGTGTACAAGTTGTTGATACAGGCCAAGGCATACCTGCTGAATACTTAGAACACATCTTTGAACCACTGATTCAAGCAGGACAAGACTCAAGTAACTATCGCCAAGGTGCAGGGCTTGGGTTGTCGATAAGTCGTCAACTGATTGAACTGATGGGCGGTTCACTGTACGTAAGTAGCCAACCAATGCTTGGCACGACGTTCAGCTTTACCCTGCCTTTAGCCACCCAAGAAGAATTGGATAACTACAGTGATTCAGGAAGCTATTCACACTTCCAAGCGCCAGATTTAATTGATAACAGCCAACAAGAAAATAGTGTTATCAGTGAAGATCCAGACGGTCCGTTACTGGTTATCGCCGACGATGAACCAGTAAATTTACGCGTGCTAGACAGTTTCTTGAAATTGGAAGGTTATCGAGTGCGCACCGCATGTGACGGCCCAGAAACCATTGAACTGATTGAGAAAGAGAAGCCAGAGTTACTTCTGCTCGATATTATGATGCCAGGTATGAGTGGCTATCAGGTGTGTGAAGCTCTGCGTAAGCAATACGATCATGCACAGTTGCCAATCATCATGCTCACAGCTCTTAATCAAGCAGAAGACCGTGTTCGTGGCTTTGAAGCTGGTGCCAACGATTACTTGTCTAAACCGTTCAACAAACAAGAGCTGGCGGCGCGAATTACGGCTCACTTATCAGCAAGTAAAGCTGAGCAAAGGCGTCTTGAGAATGATCAATTGCAACTGGAGCTTAAACACAGAGCCATGGTTGAAGCGAACCTGCTAGAAACTCAAGGGCGCTTGCTAGAGCAGCTAGAATCAGCCCCTGAGGCCATCATCTGTATTCGTGATGACCAACGAATTCGATTTGCCAACGAAGCTGCAGCAAAACTATTTAGGCGCGGGCAAGAGCAGCTTAAACGCTCTATGGCCGATGAGATCATTGCGCCTAAATACCTTAAGGTGGAACAAGCTCACTACTGTGGTGATATTGATATCTATATAGACGACACTCGTCAGCGCATACCAAGTGATATCCTTAAGCTACCTGAAGGCTCAGGGCTCGACACCATGTATATCTTTAATGTTGGTGGTGGGGTTAACTCAAACCGAGTCAATAACCTTGAAACGGCGGTTGAGGCACTTTCAAGCTACGCCTTTGAGGGTGACAAAGATAAACTTCAACAACTGAAAGAGCTTGGCGGTGAATTTACTCGCCTTGCAGATAAAGCAACCGGTGAAGGTAAAAACAAACAAGAGCTGATGCGTGAAGTACTGGTCGATGTCATGACTAGTGCCATCATCTACTGGGAGTCTGTTACAGGGGAAACCAAGTTTGCCTTCGCAGAGAAGAGTGGCTTGTGGCGCGTCTACCTAGACCGCAGTACCCTGCAAACTAGAACGCTAGACAAATATCTACGTGTAGAAACTCTACCGAAAACGCCTCGCTGGCGAACGGTACTGAGCTCTATCGAGTTTATACTTGAGCACTGTAAAGAACAGACACCTGAAAGAACTCATATTGAGACCCTAAGGGATAAGCTACAAAAACTACTGACCAGTTAGCTCTGAAGTAAGCTCAAGCTACTGTAAATAATGAAGCCCACCTAGCGTGGGCTTTTTTGTGAATATCGTACGCGACCAAAGGACAATGACGTCGATTCAAACACACTTCTTTTACGGCATTAAACAAGCAAAATGACACGTTACTCAATCTTAAACAATCACCAGTTCAGTTACTATTTTGAGCCTTATTCTTGGCTGAATTTCACATTCCTCCGGCTATTTGTTGCAGTTTGAGAAGCGAGTCACAACAGAACGGCAGATTTAATTTTCTAGAAAAATTTAACGTAAAATAGGTAAGTGACCGAGATCTACAATTACATCACAGTAAGATAAGCCCCTATAATTAAAAGTCAAAAAGGTTAGTAATCACTTACAAGAGACCGCCACCACAAAACCAAATGCGAGTCACATCACCTTAACAATTGCGCACAAAAAACCACCAAAGCAAGCTATTTTGACGTTAATGACGTGGTGCTGTGTGTTTTTAACGTTTTTGACGGGAAACGAGTTTGATTAATTCATCGATAAGGTGTTTTCTTACTCCTGCCAAAGGCCTACAGGCCACTCTTACCACTTCTCAGAATCAAAGATGAATCTGGAGCAACGAAGAAGAGGTAGGCCTTTAACTAGAGTGTGTATCTACTAAATAATTAGCGACAGATAACATTCAATCCATTAGTGAAATGAAAGCAAATAGTAAGGAACAGCTATGCTTGCCAATATAAAAAAAACAGCAATAGCAACAGCAATTATTGCAACTGCTACAACAGGTTTTGCATCAGTAGCAACAGCTGCAGAGCGCAGCGAACTGACCGTTCACCCGAAAGAGTACACTACATTCGTACGTAACTTTAACCCGTACCTTGGTGCTACTAACCTACATACTACAACTGACTTCATGTACGAGCCTTTAGTAGTATTTAACGAAATGCACGGTAACACTCCGGTGTTCCGTCTAGCTGAAAGCTTCAAAATGTCAGATGATCTGATGAGCGTTGTTTTCGACATTCGTAAGGGTGTTAAATGGTCTGATGGAGAAACTTTCTCTGCTGATGATGTTGTTTTTTCTTTCAACCTTGTAAAAGAGAAGCCAGAGCTTGACCAATCTGGTATCAACTCTTGGGTAACTTCTGTAGAAAAACTGAACGACAACCAAGTTAAGTTCACACTAACAGAAGCAAACTCAAACGTACCTTACGAGATTGCTAAAGTACCTGTAGTACCTAAGCACATCTGGAAAGACGTTAAAGATCCATCAACGTTTACCAATGAGAACCCGGTAGGTTCTGGTCCGTTTACAGAAATCGATACGTTTACAGCGCAACTGTACATCCAGTGTGCAAACCCGAACTACTGGGATGCAGATAACCTAGATGTTGACTGTCTACGTGTTCCACAAATTGCGAACAACGACCAGTTCTTAGGTAAAGTTGTAAACAGTGAAATGGACTGGACGTCTTCTTTCGTTCCAGATATCGATCGTACATACGCTGCAGCAAGCCCTAAACACCACTACTGGTACCCGCCAGCAGGTACACAAGCATTCATCGTTAACTTCAAGCACCCTGATGCTGCGAAGCATGAAGCATTGAGCAACGTTGAATTCCGTCGTGCTTTCTCTATGGCTCTTGACCGCCAAACTATCATCGACATCGCATTCTACGGTGGCGGTACTGTGAACGATTTCGCATCGGGTCTTGGCTACGCGTTTGAAGCTTGGTCTGATGAAAAAACTCACGACAAATACAAAGGCTTCAACACTTACAACGCTGAAGGCGCGAAGAAGCTTCTTGCTGACGCAGGCTTCAAAGATGTAAACAAAGATGGTTTTGTTGACACTCCATCAGGCAAATCTTTCGAACTAATGATTCAATCGCCAAACGGCTGGACTGACTTCAACAACACAGTTCAACTTGCGGTAGAGCAACTAAACGAAATCGGTATTAAAGCGAAAGCTCGTACACCTGACTTCTCTGTTTACAACCAAGCAATGCTTGAAGGTACATACGACGTAGCATACACAAACTACTTCCACGGTGCGGATCCATACACGTACTGGAACAGTGCTTACAACTCATCACTACAATCTGGTGATGGTATGCCTCGTTTCGCTATGCACTTCTACAAAAATGACAAGCTAGATGGTCTTCTAAACAGCTTCTACAAAACAGCTGACAAGAACGAACAGCTAGATATTGCACATGGTATCCAGCAAATTATCGCTGCAGACCAAGTGACTATCCCTGTGATGTCTGGTGCTTACATGTACCAATACAACACAACTCGATTCACTGGTTGGTGGAACGAAGAAAATCCAAAAGGCCGTCCAAACATTTGGGCTGGTATTCCAGAGCGTCTACTTCATGTACTGGACCTAAAACCAGTTAAATAAGTAATCGTTCAATCTTTGCGGCGTAACTTCTTACGCCGCTTATAAAAATCCCCACACTATCAATTGAAAGTATGGCGCTAGTCGTCAGGGGATTTTTCGTTCCAAATTTCGCTAGGAGCGACCTGAATCCAGAAACAGGGAAACAATCTGGGTGAGTAAGGTGTGAGTTATGGGTTATTTTTTAAGACGTTTGTCATTTTATTTTGTCGCGCTATTAGTTGCAGCGACGTTAAACTTTATTATTCCAAGAGCAATGCCTGGTGACCCAGTTACCATGATGTTTGCGAACGCTTCTGTTCAAGTTACTCCTGAGCGTATTGCGGCAATGAAAGAACTATTAGGCTTCGTTGATGGCGGCTTACTGGTTCAATACGGCGCATACATGAAGAACATTCTAAGCTGGGAGCTTGGTACATCAATTCAATTCTACCCACTTTCAGTAAATACACTGTTAGGTGGCGCATTCGGTTGGTCGCTATTCTTAGCAGGCACTGCCGTTATTCTTTCTTTCTCTATTGGTTCAATCCTAGGTATTTTTGCAGCGTGGAAACGTGGCAGCAAATACGATGCTTTTGTTACTCCAGGGATGCTTATTCTACAAGCCGTTCCTCAAGTTGTTATTGCCATGATTGCGCTGTTTACCTTCGCAATCGGCTTGAAATGGTTCCCAACAGGTTACGCCTATACCGCAGGTACGATTCCAGATTGGACAAGCTGGGCATTCATTAAAGATGTCGCTTACCACGCCTTCTTACCTTTGCTATGTGCATCTATTGTTCAAATTGGTGGCTTCCTAGTAAACATGCGTAACAACATGATCAACCTGCTAGCTGAAGATTACATCACCATGGCGAAAGGCAAAGGCCTGAGCGAAAACCGAGTGGTATTCAATTACGCAGCTCGTAACGCGATGCTACCAAGTGTGACAGCACTTTCTATGTCGTTAGGTATGGCAATCGGTGGTCAGTTAATTATCGAAATCATCTTTAACTACCCAGGTCTTGGCAGCGTACTTTTCAACGCAATTAACGCTCGTGATTACCAAGTACTGCAAGGCCAACTGCTTATCATGACGCTATTCATGCTGTTCTTTAACCTAGTTGCAGACATGCTTTACGTTGTTCTTGACCCTCGTCTTCGTAAGGGTGGTAAATAATCATGAAAGATATTCTAAAACTCATTTGGCGTAACCCGATGGCCTTAACCGGCGTCATCATCCTAAGTATTTTTATTCTTGGTGCTATTGCGGCTCCATTGATCACAAAACATGTGCCAGACAAACGTACAGGTAATCCACACGAATACCCTGGCTTCGTGGTTAAGTCTGCACAAACTAACCCGGATGGCTGGGTTGCTCAAAACCTAGCAGACGATCGTCGTACGTTGATAATGTCTAAGAAGGCAGACCACGTACTGGGCACAACTCGTATGGGTCGTGACGTTTGGTCACAAGTGGTATACGGCGCACGCGTATCTCTTGCTGTAGGTTTTGGTGCGGGTCTTACCGTATGTTTACTAGCAACGGTTATCGGTGTTTCCGCTGGCTACTTTGGCGGCCGTGTCGATGATGTTCTGACAGCCGCAATGAACATCATGCTGGTTATTCCTCAATACCCATTACTGTTCGTAGTTGCAGCCTTTATCGGTGAGGCAGGGCCACTCACCATAACCTTGGTTATCGGCTTTATGTCCTGGGCTTGGGGCGCGCGTGTTGTTCGTTCCCAGACCTTAGCACTGCGTGAAAAAGAGTTTGTAAAAGCCGCTGAAGTTCTGGGTGAATCTTCATTCCGTATTATCTTCGTAGAGATTCTTCCAAACCTTATCTCTATCGTTGGCGCGAGCTTCATCGGTTCGGTGATGTACGCAATCATGATGGAAGCAACGATTTCGTTCCTAGGTCTTGGTGACCCGAACACAATCAGCTGGGGCATCATGCTTTACAACGTTCAAACCTCTTCATCAATGCTGATTGGCGCTTGGTGGGAACTGTTGGCTCCTTGTATCGCATTGACACTACTTGTAACTGGTCTTGCTCTACTTAACTTCGCTGTCGATGAAATTGCCAACCCGCAACTGCGTTCTCACAAAGGCATGAAGCGTTGGAAGAAATTAGCAGCACAAGACAAAGAAGAACGTGAACCTGAACTACCACCACAAAATGCACTTTGGAGCGGAGATAAATAATCATGTCTGAACCACTAATTTCTATCCGCAATTTATGCGTGGATTACATCACAGAGTCTGGCGATGTACGTGCGTGTAACAACGTAAGTTTCGACATTGCTCCAGGTGAAGTATTCGGCCTAGCTGGTGAATCTGGCTGTGGTAAATCAACTGTTGCTTTCTCTCTTATGCGTCTGCACAAGCCGCCCGCTTACATCAGTGGTGGTGAGGTTATCTTCAATGGTGAGAACATCCTTGAATACAGTGATGACCGTATGCAAGCGTTCCGTTGGAGCGAGATGTCGATGGTATTCCAGAGTGCGATGAACGCACTCAATCCCGTATTACCAATGGAAGAGCAGTTCTGTGACGTAATTATGCGTCACACCAACATGACTCGTGAGCAAGCTAAGCAACGCGCTGAAGGTCTACTTGAAATCGTAGATATTCACCCGAGCCGATTGAGTGACTACCCTCACCAATTCTCTGGCGGCATGCGTCAGCGCTTGGTTATTGCTATCGCTTTAGCATTGAATCCAAAGCTGATCATTATGGATGAGCCAACGACCGCACTTGATGTGGTTGTTCAACGCGAAATCCTACAAAAGATCTATGCACTAAAAGAAGAGTTTGGCTTCTCGATTCTGTTCATCACCCATGACTTGTCATTGATGGTCGAGTTCTCTGACCGTATCGGCATCATGTACTCAGGTGAGCTCATCGAGGTTGCCAATGCTCAAGATATTCTAGAAAACCCTTACCACCCTTATACCAAAGGGCTGGGAAGTTCTTTCCCTCCACTAACAGGGCCAAAGACAAAACTAGCAGGCATTCCGGGTAACCCTCTGAACCTGTTGGAGATCCCTGAAGGGTGTCGTTTCCAAGCTCGTTGTGATCGTGTACATGAAACGTGTACCAAGGTGCCAACCAAGCTGCGTTCTATCGACCCGGGACATTTGTCTAACTGCCACCTGTACGGTGACCCAATAGTACAAAGGAAGCTATAGCTTGCACGCTGATTCAGCGTGAATAACGAATAAGGCGGCTCGACCGCCGAAATGCAAGCAAAGCGAATAAGGATTCTGGAGACAATTATGAGCAAAGATTTCGGTCAATTATTGGTAGAAGGCAAGAATGTCGTAAAAGACTTCCCAATAAGCAGTACCACAATTCAAACCCCAATGATGCGTGCGATTAACGACGTATCATTCAAGATGTATAAAAGTCGCGGCCTAGCTGTGGTTGGTGAGTCAGGTTCAGGCAAATCAACAACAGCAAAAATGATCGCAAAAATGTACGCGCCTTCGGGCGGTACGATCGAATACAAAGGTCGTGATATCCAAGAGATCTCAAGCAGAAAAGATCTTATGCACTATCGTGAAGGTGTGCAGATGGTATGGCAAGACCCGTTTGGTTCCCTGAACCCAACACATAACATCTTTCACCACATAGCTCGACCATTGTTGATCCACAAAAAAGTATCTCCGGGCAACAAGAAAGAGTTACAGGAACGTGTGTACGATCTTCTAGAGCAAGTTGGCTTAGTGCCACCACAAGCAACGGCAGAGAAGTACCCTCATCAACTCTCTGGTGGTCAGCGTCAACGTGTCAACCTAGCCCGTAACATTGCAGTTGGTGCAGAAGTTGTATTAGCCGATGAACCAACATCGATGCTTGATGTATCGATTCGTGCTGGTGTTTTGAACCTGATGGAAGAAATGAAGTTTGAGAAACAAATGTCTCTACTTTACATCACCCACGATATCGCAACCGCTCGTTACATTGCTGAAGATCTTTCAGTGATGTACGTAGGACACATGGTGGAATGGGGCGATACCGATGATGTGATTGCTAACCCTCAGCATCCTTACACCCAACTGCTTGTTTCTGCGGTTCCAGATCCTAAAAAATCGATCCACGAACAACTCGCAGGCAACAAAGGTGAGATCCCTCTTTGGACACCAGTCTCTGCAGGTTGCCCATTTGCAGGCCGTTGCACTCATGCAATGGACAAGTGTAAAGAGCAGTTACCAGGGGTTACGCAGTTAGCTGATAACCACTTTGTGCGTTGTTACCTACACGAAAGCTAAGCAATAAAACCAAGTTAGGGTCTGCGGGCCCTAACTATTTATATCCAAAACATTCAAGTACCTAGCCAATAGAAACTAGGACTGTCGGAGAATATTGATGCTGTTATTGACCAACCATATTGGCTACGAATCCACGGCTCCAAAGCAGGCTATTCTGCAAACGAAGAAAGCTCGCTTATCAAGTACGACTGCACTTTTGGTGTGTGCCGACAACCATATCACTGTCGGAAGTTTTGATGTGGTTAAACAAGGCCGCGTAGCAAATTGGCATCAAGGGCAATTCTTCACTATCGATTTCAGTTCATTCACTGAATCAGGTCGCTACTACCTACGTTTTGACAACCTACGCTCTGAAGTATTTGAGATTGGTAGCAACCTATTAATGAACCACACGTTTTCTGATGTGCTTCATTACTTTAAGTCACAACGCTGTGGCGGTAGTTTCGACAAAAAAGATCGACAAGCACAAATTATGGGCACTGACAGATACGTCGATGTTCATGGCGGTTGGTACGACGCATCGGGTGATGTAAGTAAGTACTTTAGCCACCTATCTTATGGCAATTATCTCAACCCACAACAAATTCCGATGGTTGTTTGGAACATGCTCAAAAGCGTGCGCTTGACTAGCAATAACCCAGACTTTCCTAAATTCTCTATGACTCGTTTAGTGGAAGAAGCCCTATTCGGTGCCGATTTCTTAGTGCGTATGCAGGACGCTGACGGATACTTTTACATGACGGTATTCGACAAGTGGAGTAAAGACATCAATCAACGTGACATCTGCGCATACGCCACTCAAGAAGGTAACAAATCAACGGACTTGCAAGCGGGCTACCGACAAGGTGCGGGCGTTGCTATCGCCGCATTAGCTGCTGCATCTGAACTTGAAACCTCGGGCAGTTACTCGAGCCAAACTTATCTTGAAACTGCCGTTAGCGGTTATTGGCACCTAAAAGAACATAACCTGCAGTACCTAAACGATGGCGAAGAAAACATCATCGATGAATATTGTGCCCTACTCGCTGCCAATGAACTGTACCGAGTAACAGAGGACGAGCAATACCTATCAGAAGCAAGAACTTGGGCGAGCCGCTTGATCTCTCGTCAGCAATCCGATGATTCAGTTACGCACTTCTGGTCGGCAAACTCTGATGGCTCTCGCCCCTATTTCCATGCTGCTGAAGCTGGCCTTCCTGTAATTGCTCTGTGCGAGTACATCGATAATGAAACTGACACTGAGTTGCAAGAACAAGCACGTGTGGTTGTTGAGCAAGCTTGTCAGTTCGAAATCAACATTACCGACAAAGTCATCAACCCATTTGGCTACCCAAGACAATACGTTAAATCTGTCGATGGTGATAAACGTGATGCCTTCTTCGTCACTCAACAAAACGAAACTGGCTACTGGTGGCAAGGCGAAAACGCGCGTCTTGGCTCAATTGCGACCATGGCGTACTTAGTTCAACCACACATTCAAAATGCCGATCTTCAAAAGCGCTTAATCCAACTTTCACAAAACAGCCTTGATTGGATTTTAGGATTGAATCCTTACCACATGTGCATGCTTGATGGCCACGGTCATAACAACCCAGACTACCTACCACAGCTTGGTTTCTTCAATGCCAAGGGCGGGATCTGCAATGGCATAACGGCAGGGTTCGAAGACGAACAAGACATCGCATTCAACCCACCAGCACAGAAAGACGACATGCTTCAAAACTGGCGCTGGGGTGAACAATGGATCCCTCATGGGGCGTGGTATTTGCTAGCAACGGCTGCGCAATTCAACTTCCTAGCACAAAGTAAGGAGCAATAATCATGACGCTTTACTACGTAGGTATTGATGGTGGCGGCACATCTTGCCGTGCTCGAATTAGAGATGACCAAGGCAAACTCATTGGTGAAGCGAAAAGTGGAAGTGCCAACATCCTTTTGGGTGTCGATGTTGCAATGAGTTCAATTGTTGATGCGATTACTAAAGCCGCACAACAAGGGCAACTCAACTCTAACGATTTTTCTAATATGCATGTTGGTTTGGCGCTAGCTGGTGCTGAACAGAAGTCAGCATGGCTCGACTTCATGGCACAAGCACACCCTTTCGCAAGTATGACACTCAATACAGACGCCTATGGTGCATGTATTGGTGCACATAATGGCCAAGACGGCGCGATCATGATTGGTGGTACAGGTTCATGTGGTATCTACCTAAACAACGGCGAACAACACGTGGTTGGTGGTCGTGAATTTCCAATTTCTGACCAAGGCGGCGGCGCAGTGATGGGCCTTCGTTTAATTCAGCAAGTTCTACTCGCTGAAGATGGTATTCGTAACAAAACCCCACTGACTCAACATGTTATGAATCATTTCAATAATGATGTTGATGCGATCGTGGCATGGTCAAAAGGCGCGATTCCAAAAGATTACGGTCAATTCTCTCCCGTCATTTTTCAACTGGCAAATGAAGGCGATGAACTGGCTATAGAGATGCTTAAGCAGACTGCAGCCGATATCGAAATGTTTGTATTAGCGCTGCATCGAAAAGGCGCTGACAAGGTGTGCTTAATGGGAAGTATCGCTGAGCGTATTCTCAACTGGCTATCACCACCAGTACAACAATGGATCGTTAAACCTCAATTTGACGCTATCGAAGGCGCATTGATGTTTGCCGGCAAGTCACAACACAACTTGTATCAACAGGCTTAGCAGGGAAGTTATATGAATTATCGCATCGACTTAGCTGTTCTTTCTGAACAAAAAAATAACTGCCGATTTGGCCTTACGGTACATAATTTAAGTGACCTCGACGTAAAAGATTGGTCTCTGCATTTTGCATTTGACCGATTCATCCTTCCTGAGAGTCTATCGCAAGGTGAACTGACTCAAGTTGGAAGCTATTGCTCGTTCAAACCAAGTTCGCCCGTGTTAAAGGCCAATAACCATTACTACCTTGAATTCAGTATTCAAAGCGCCCCATTCCGCTTCTATTCTGATGGCCTTAATGATGCCTTTATCCAATCACATCATGATGGAGAAACATCGGTACTGCCTGTCGCGATATCACCCATAGTACTGGCTTCGCCGTACCGTGAACGTAATCAAATGCCTGAAGTTAACGCTGCTGAAATTGCATTGATTCCTCAACCAAATCAGATCGAACTCAAGCAAGGTAGCTTCGCGCTAAGCTGTGAATGCAAGGTTGAGGTTCAATCTCACCTTGCAGATAAAGCCGTCTCTTGGTTGCAGCAAGAGTTACTTTCTACCTTTGAAATATCTCTTTCGAATGAGCTTTCAACTGAACTTTCAAAAAACGAAAGCGGCGACATTCTATTTCGCAGCAATCCAACATTAGACGAAGCAGAATACAAACTCCGCATTACTGAACAACAAATAATTGTTGAATCAGGTAGCCAGTCTGGGTTTACACACGCCGTGGCAAGTCTGATTCAATTGGTTCAACAACTGGATGTCGAAAATTTTTCTATTCCATGCTGCAAAATCGCCGATCACCCTCGCTTTAAGTACCGAGGCATGATGTTGGATTGCGCGCGCCACTTCCATTCAGTAGAGCAAGTGAAGCGCTTAATCAATCAACTAGCGCACTACAAATTCAACGTTTTTCATTGGCACCTAACCGATGATGAAGGTTGGAGAATCGAGATCAAGAGCCTACCTCAGCTAACTGAAGTCGGCGCATGGCGCGGTCCTGATCATGCATTAGAACCGCAATACACCCACATTGCGGATAACTATGGCGGTTTCTACACGCAACAACAGGTTCGTGAAGTCATTGAATACGCAGAGCAGCGTAGCATCACGGTGATCCCAGAGATCGATATCCCGGGACACTGCCGCGCCGCAATAAAGTCACTGCCTGACATGCTAGTTGAGCAAGCAGACACCACACAATACAAGAGTATTCAGCACTACAACGACAACGTACTAAATCCAGGCTTGCCAGGTACTTATCAGTTCCTAGATGCCGTTATTGAAGAAGTTGCAGAGCTTTTCCCTAGCGAATTGATCCACATGGGCGCAGACGAAGTACCACCCGGTGTGTGGACCAACAGCCCTGCTGCTCAAGCTCTGATGAAAGAACATCAATATCAAGACAGCAAAGATTTACAAGGCCACCTATTCCGTTATGCCGAAAACAAACTCAAACAACTCGGTAAGCGCATGGTGGGCTGGGAAGAAGCACAGCACGGCGACAAGGTGAGCAAAGAGACCATCATCTATTCATGGCTCAGTGAAGAAGCTGCTATCAATTGCGCTCGCCAAGGCTTTGATGTGGTGCTGCAACCAGCACAGTTTACCTATCTCGACATGACCCAAGATTATGCACCGGAAGAACCGGGCGTAGATTGGGCTGCCGTTATCCCCTTAGAACAAGCTTATACCTACGAAGCCCTCGCTGAGATATCCGACACCGATCCAATTCGTAAGCGGATCCGCGGAATTCAGTGTGCTCTATGGTGTGAGATCGTTACCAATCAAAAGCGCATGGATTACATGGTATTTCCAAGAATTAGCGCTTTAGCTGAAGGATGTTGGACACATAAAAACAACCGAAACTGGCTAGATTACCTATCTCGCCTAAAGGGTCACCTGCCATTACTCGACAGACTCAATGTTGATTATCGCAACCCTTGGAAAGCTGAGTAAAACGAAGCCAAAGCACACTCAAGTCGAGTGCTTGCTTCCCTGATTAAGGTGCTCAGTCAGATTCGACTCAGCATCATTATTTAAAAATTAGCTGCATAGATGCAGTTTGTTAAAAAGGAAATGACAATGAAATACGGCTATTTCGATAACGATAATCGCGAATACGTCATCACTCGCCCTGATGTACCAGCACCTTGGACCAACTACCTAGGTACTGAAAAGTTTTGTACCGTGATTTCGCACAATGCTGGCGGCTACTCGTTCTACAATTCTCCGGAATACAACCGTGTTACTAAATTCCGTCCAAACGGCACCTTCGACCGTCCAGGACACTATGTTTACCTACGTGATGATGAGACGGGTGATTACTGGTCTATCTCTTGGCAACCAGTGGCAAAGAGCCTAGATGAAGCGAACTACGAAGTTCGTCACGGCCTGTCATACTCAAAGTTCAAATGTGAATACAGCGGTATTACAGCAACTAAAACGCTATTCGTTCCTAAAGGTGAAGATGCGGAAGTTTGGGACGTCGTGCTGAAGAACAACACTGACAAGCCAAGAACCATCAGCACTTTCTCATTTGTTGAGTTCTCGTTCAGCCACATCCAATCGGATAATCAGAACCATCAGATGTCTTTGTACTCTGCGGGGACGTCTTACCAAGAAGGTGTTCTTGAATACGACCTGTACTACAACACTAACGACTTTGAAGGTTTCTACTACCTAGCTTCAACTTTCTCACCAGACAGCTACGACGGCCAACGTGATAACTTCCTTGGCATGTACCGTGATGAAGCGAACCCAATTGCCGTTGAGAACGGTAAATGTTCTAACAGCGCTCAAACCTGTTACAACCACTGTGGTTCTCTGCACAAGCAATTTACTATTCAGCCGGGTGAAGAAGTTCGCTTTGCTTATGTACTCGGTATCGGTAAAGGAAACGGCGAGCGCCTACGTGAAAAGTACCAAGACACAGCCAACGTCGATGCCGCTTTCCAAGGTATCAAAGATCACTGGGACGAGCGTTGCAACAAATTCCAAGTTAAGTCTCCAAACGAAGGCTTAGACACAATGATCAACACATGGACGCTATACCAAGCGGAAACCTGTGTTGTTTGGTCTCGCTTTGCATCCTTCATTGAAGTGGGTGGTCGTACTGGCCTTGGTTACCGTGATACTGCGCAAGATGCGATTTCAGTACCTCATGCCAACCCACAAATGACTAAGAAACGTATTATCGACCTGCTTCGTGGCCAAGTGAAAGCCGGCTACGGTCTACACCTATTCGATCCAGACTGGTTCGCTCCAGAGAAAGCAGACGTTGAGCCATCGAAATCACCAACGGTTGTTCCAACGCCTTCAGATGACGATAAGATCCACGGCATTGAAGACACCTGTTCTGATGATCACTTATGGATCGTTCCGACCATCATCAAATATGTAATGGAAACAGGTGAACACGACTTCTTTGATGAAGTAATTCCATACGCAGACGGTGGCGAAGCGACCGTTTACGAACACATGAAAGCGGCACTGAACTTTTCTGCAGAATACGTGGGGCAAACAGGTATCTGTAAGGGCCTTCGTGCAGACTGGAATGACTGTTTGAACCTTGGTGGCGGTGAATCTTCAATGGTTTCATTCCTGCACTTCTGGGCTCTACAAGAATTCCTAGACCTAGCTAAGTTCCGCAATAACGATGCTGACGTTGCTAAATACACAGAAATGGCCGCGAACGTACGTGAAGCCTGTGAAACACACCTATGGGATGACGAAGGTGGCTGGTACATCCGTGGTCTAACAAAAAATGGCGACAAGATCGGTACCGCTCAACAAGCTGAAGGTCGTGTACACCTTGAGTCAAACACGCTAGCGGTTCTATCTGGCGCGGTTTCTCAAGAGCGTGGCGAGAAAGCGATGGACGCTGTTGATGAGAACCTATTCTCTGAATACGGCTTGCACCTAAATTCTCCTTCATTCGCAACACCAAACGATGATATCGGCTTTGTGACTCGCGTTTATCAAGGCGTAAAAGAGAATGGCGCAATCTTCTCTCACCCGAACCCATGGGCTTGGGTAGCAGAAGCGAAGCTAGGTCGTGGTGACCGTGCGATGAAATTCTACGACGCACTGAACCCGTACAACCAAAATGACATGATTGAAACACGCTACGCAGAACCATACTCGTACGTGCAGTTCATCATGGGTAAAGACCACCAAGACCACGGTCGTGCAAACCACCCTTGGTTAACAGGTACGTCGGGTTGGGCTTACTTTGCGGTAACCAACTTCATTCTTGGTGTTCGCACAGGCTTTGAAGGCTTAACGATTGATCCTTGTATCCCGACTGATTGGCCGGAATTCGAGGTTACTCGTCAATGGCGTGGCGCGACTTACAACATCACAGTGCAAAACCCGAATGCAGTAAGCAAAGGGGTTACCTCTATCACTATCAACGGTGAGTCAGTTGAAGGTGCAATCCCAGTACAAGCAGAAGGCAGCGTGAACGATGTTGTCGTTGTTCTAGGCTAGTCACTTAATTTAACGAACAGCTCTTGCCTCAAGTCTTTATCGACTTGAGGCAATGAGACTAAAAGGATTTTCTAATGATTAAATTTGGTACAGGTGGCTGGCGCGCTTTCATTGGTGAAGAATTCACCAGAGACAATGTTCGCCTTGTAGCGCAAGCGCTCGCTAACATCATTAATAATGAAGATGCAGCCAAGAATGGCTTCGTTATTGGCTATGACCGTCGCTTCCTTTCAGATAAAGCGGCATGCTGGTTTGCAGAAGTACTTGCGGCGAACAACATCAAAGTAAGCTTCATTGATAAGTTCGTTCCAACACCTATCGTGATGTTCCAAGCAAAAGAGATGGGATGTATTTACTCTGCGTGTATTACCGCTTCTCACAACCCAGCGGACTATAACGGCATAAAGATCTTCATTGAAGGTGGACGCGATGCTGACGAGATCATCACAGAGAAGATCGAACAGCAAATCGCAACACTGACCAACGAAGATGTTATACGAGTCGATTTCGAACAAGCGTTAAACGACAAAGAAATCGAGATCATCAACCCGATGAACGACTTTGTTGATTCAATCATCAACTTCATTGATATCGACTCGATAAAGAAAGCCAACCTGCGCGTACTGATTGACCCAATGTTTGGTGTTGCGAAAAATGCTCTGCAAACCGTACTGATCAACGGTCGCTGTGATGTCGACGTAATCAACGATGGTAAGAACCCAGATTTCGGCGGTCTTATGCCGTCCCCAAATGCAGCAACGCTATACCGCCTAAAACATTTAGTGGCAGCTGAAGGCTATGACATTGGTATTGGTACTGATGGCGATGCCGACCGTTTAGGCATCATTGATGAGAAAGGTCACTTTATTCATCCTAACGAAGTGCTACTCCTACTTTACTACTACTTACTGGAATACAAAGGCTGGAAGGGCTCTGTCGTTCGTAACATCGCCACCACGCATCTACTCGACAAAGTAGCGGCAGATCATGGTGAGAAGAGCTTTGAGGTTCCTGTAGGCTTTAAGCATATCAGCTCTCAAATGGAAGCAGATGATTCACTGATTGGTGGTGAAAGCTCGGGAGGTTTAACCATTCGAGGTCATATCAAAGGTAAGGATGGCGTATTTGCTTCAAGCTTACTGGTTGAGATGATCAGTGTAACAGGTAAAAAGTTATCTGAGTTACTTGATGAAATCTACTCTAAGTATGGCTATGCCTACACGGCAGAAGGAGATTGCCAGTTTAAGCCTTCAGAGAAAGAAGCGCTCTACACCAAGATTTACGTAGAGAAGCAACTGCCTGAATTTGAATACGAAATTGAAAAAGTTAGCTATGAAGATGGTGCCAAAGTGTACTTCAAGAATGGCGGGTGGGTCATTGCTCGCTTCTCCGGAACAGAGCCGTTACTGCGAATCTTCGCAGAAATGGAAGATAAAGACACTGCAGAACGTGTTCTTCAAAAAGTGAAAGACTTCCTCTCTCTATAGATTTATAGAGTGCAGCAGTTTTGAATGGGACTTAACAAACCACTGCCTTGTTAAAGCCTATAGGTGAAGAACTCTTGCCCAGTACTCTGTATCAAAGTGCTGGGCTTTTTTACGAATGCATTTTACTTTTCGGCAGAACGATACTTACTGCGTATCATTAAAACGCCAACACACCTTTGGTATCTACTTTGACGGTGACTGGCATACCAACACCTAGAGCCTCAGAAGACGTTGCTAACAGTTTCTGACCGTTAGCTTCAATCACATAGCGACAGTGGTCGCCCATAAATTGTTGTTCCAACACAGACAGGTTACTGTCGACATCATGACTCGCCACGATATGCTGTGGTCTTAGCAACAACGCACATTCCGCTCCCACTTCGATCTGAGTTTGTGCTTTCGCTTCTATCAGGCCCAAACTCGTTTCAAATTCATTATCTGAAATACGCTGTGCATTCAAGTAGCTACCACCACCTAAGAAATCAGCAACAAACTTACTCGATGGGTGGAAGTACAACTCAGATGCTGAACCATATTGCTCAATCACACCATGGTTCATTACCGCCATTTTATCTGAAAAAGCGAATGCTTCTTCACGGCTGTGCGTTACAAAAATAGCAGTAACACCCTGCTTTTTAAATATTTTACGAATCTGAGAGATCAACTCATGGCGAACTTGAGTATCAATATTTGAGAAGGGTTCATCCAATAACAATAAGTCTGGCTTGTACGCTAAAGAACGAGCAATCGCTACGCGCTGCTGTTGACCACCAGAAAGTTGATGTGGGTATCGGTCACCGAATTCATCTAAGTGAACTAGCTCCAACATCTCTTGAACTTTCTCTTTCTTTTTCTGCTCAGAGAGGCCTTTGAGGCCAAAGCAGATATTCTGGTTTACCGTCAAGTGCGGAAACAGGGCGTAATCTTGAAAGATCATTCCGATGTTTCTCTGCTCAGGTGGTAACCAGTTGTCTCCATCGTCGATGGTTTGACAGTTCAAGCTCATGACGCCACTACTCAATGGAAGCAAGCCGGCAATCGCTTTAAGCAGCGTAGTCTTACCACAACCACTGGCACCAAGCAGACAAACAATTTCACCATGCTCAACTTCTAAAGAAAGAGATTCCAAAATAGTTTGGGACTCGTACTTACAAGTCAGATCTTTAATTGATAATGCACAACTCATTAGTGTTTCTGCTCCAAGGAACGGTTTACGATAATCAGAGGAATTAAACCCACTAACACCAATAATACAGCAGGCATCGCCGCCAACTCTAGGTGCTCATCTGAGGCATAGTTATAAACATAAGTCGCCAATGTTTCGAAATTGAAAGG
The DNA here is from genome assembly GCF_041469545.1 of Vibrio sp. 10N.286.49.C3. Taxonomy (NCBI): domain Bacteria; kingdom Pseudomonadati; phylum Pseudomonadota; class Gammaproteobacteria; order Vibrionales; family Vibrionaceae; genus Vibrio; species Vibrio sp. 10N.286.49.C3. The sequence continues at coordinate 62,347 of NZ_JBFRKT010000009.1, read as the reverse complement.
GCGTAGCAGTAATGCCGCATTTAACTCTTTCATTGATTCGATAAACACCAATAACCCGGCGATCAATGCGCCTCGTTTAATCAAAGGTAAATGAACACGACGTAACATCTGGTTGGTATTGCAGCCGATTGTTTTAGATGCCATATCCAATGAAGGAGAAACTTTACTCAAGCTACTTTCAATGCTGCCAATTGCAACCGCTGAAAAACGCACGACCATGGCAAAGATAAGTGCAAACATAGAACCAGAGAAGATCAAACCTGGTCCTGTCCATTCCATCACTTTTGCAATGTCGTTGACTAAGTGATCCATAAACAAAACTGGGACCATCACACCAATGGCTAACACGGTGCCTGGAACGGCATAGCCCATGGAAGCGATACGCATATAAGCCTGATTTTTCTTACTTGGGCTAACACGTTGATTGAAGTTCACAATCAAAGCAATAACGACACCAATAATTGCAGCAACTACCGAAACATAAAGGCTATTAACGGCATACTCTCTAAATTCCGGGGTCCAGCTTTGAGCAAAATATTTGTAGGCATAAATCATTAACTGGGCAAGAGGGAACAAGAATGCGACACACACCAATCCCCAGCACCAAAACAATGCTAACCACTTCTTCCAACCGGAAAGGTCGTAACGAAAATCTTCACGACTACTGAATTGATTCTGGAATAATTTCTGTTTGCGACGGCTGTATCGCTCTGAACTCAATAGTAGGATCACAATAACCAGCATGATCGCCGATATTTTCGCAGCAGCCGTTAAGCTTGAGTAACCTAACCAAGTATCGTAAACCGCAGTCGTTAAGGTATTGACTGCAAAGTAACTTACGGTACCAAAATCACCAATGGTTTCCATTGCAACCAGTGATAGACCGACCGCCATTGATGGACGAACAAGCGGCAAGGAAATACGACGAAAGCTTTCCCAAGGTGAACACTTTAACAACCGAGCGGATTGTAATAAGGAGACGTTTTGCTCCATAAAAGCCGCGCGGCATAGCAAATAAACATAGGGGTAGAGAACAAGTGACAGAACAATAATAGCTCCGAACAAGGTTCTAATGTCTGGGAACCAGTACTCTCCGGGCCCCCAGCCTGTTAAATCTCGTAGCAGAATTTGAACCGGACCAGCAAAGTCGAACCAATCGGTAAAGATATACCCGACAATATAGCCTGGCATTGCTAATGGCAGCACTAACGCCCACTGTAAAACGCGTTCTCCTGGAACACGGCACATTGCCATAATCCAAGCTGACGGAATACCAAAAGCCAAAGACAGGAATAAGGTTCCTATGACTAAAACCACCGTATTATAAGTATAGGTGGGCATTACTGTGGACATAAGATGAGAAAATAGCTCATCTGTTTCTCCAACAGCAGTCGTAAAAATCGCTAAAATCGGTAAAACCAGCAATACAGCAATGATGCAGCTACTGGTGTTCCATAAATAATTCTTTTCTTTCATCGCCTAACTACAACGAGGCTTAATGAAACACAAATGCATTTGCAAATACATCTCATATCCTTTTAATGGGGGGTTATTTATACCCATATACTGTAATGACTTCAAGGTGAGATGCTCATAACTCTGGGGATTAACGGGGAGCTTTGTATCAAAAAGTGATTTTCCAAAACAAAACAACCCCAAGTTACCGAAATGGCGACTTGAGGCTGTCATTTTACTAGGGCCGAAGCCTACAGTAAAAAATTATAGATCGAACTTAACTTCGTCTAGTAGCTTGATTGCAGCTGCGTGGTGGTCAGCAATCTGGTCTAGAGAAATTGTATCAGCTTTGAATTCACCCCAAGAAGCAACAAGCTCTGAAGGTTTAACATCAGCTTTAACTGGGTATTCGTAGTTCACTTCTGCGTACATGCCTTGCGCCACGTCACCAGATAGGAATTCCATCAGCTTAACTGCGTTCTCTTTATTTGGAGAGAATTTAGCCATTGCCATACCAGAGATATTTACGTGAGTACCTGTTGTCTCTTGGTTAGGGAAGTTAAGGTAAACAGCGTCAGCCCAAGCTTTTTGCTCTTTATCGTTAACCATCTTACCTAGGTAGTAGCTGTTACCAAGAGAAACGTCACATAGACCTTCTTTGATCGCTTTAACTTGTGCACGGTCATTACCTTGAGGCTTACGTGCTAGGTTTGCTTTTACGCCTTCTAGCCATTCTTTCGTTTCAGCTTCACCTTTGTGAGCAATCATCGAAGATACTAGAGAAACGTTGTATGGGTGCTTACCACTACGTGTACAGATTTTACCTTTGAATTCTGGCTTAGCTAGATCAGCGTAAGTGAAATCTTCACCTAGACGACCAACACGGTCACGAGAAGAGTAAACGCTACGTGTACGAGTTGTTAGAGCGAACCACTCGTTAGCTGTGTCTTGGTACTGAGCTGGGATATTCTTTTCTAGAACATCACTTTCTACAGCTTGAACTAAACCTTTTTCAGTTAGCTCAGATAGACGGCTGATATCAACAGTTAATACCACATCAGCTGGGCTGTATTCGCCCTCTTGAGCTAGCTTCTCTGCTAAACCTTTCTTAGCAAACTTAACATTCACCTCGATGCCTGTCTCTTTTGTGAACTCATCAAACATAGGTTCAACAAGGAAAGGTTGACGGTAAGAGTATACGTTTACTTCTTCAGCAGCGATTGCAGCCGTTGGTGCGATTGCGCTACATGCTAGAGCTGAAAGAGTTAGCAATTTTTTCATTGGTAAAGTCCTTTATATCGAAATGATAATCTATATCAGTTGCGTTATTATATTTATTAAAATATTAATTTCAATGATAGAGCACAAAAAAACCTGCTCATGAGAGCAGGTTTCAAGTGGGTAATATGTAAATATTTGTAAATTATGGATTAATACATAATGTTCTATTTTACAGACACAAACTCTGGATAGGCGCCGACACCACAATCGTGCATGTCCATACCTTCAAGTTCTTCATCTTCAGTTACTCGGATACCGATTGTTGCTTTAAGCACTGCCCATACCGCTAGGCTAGCACCGAATACCCATGCAAAGATTACTGCTGCACCCAATAGTTGAGCACCAAACGTTGCATCAGCATTGCTTAGTGGCACAGCCATTAGACCGAAGAAACCACACACACCGTGTACCGATATAGCACCTACTGGATCATCAATCTTAGCTTTGTCTAGAGCGATGATGCTGAATACAACCAATGCACCAGATACCGAACCAATCGCTACAGCAAATAGAGGTGATGGTGATAAAGGATCTGCAGTGATTGCTACTAGGCCAGCTAACGCGCCGTTAAGAATCATTGTTAGGTCAGCTTTACCCCAAGTCGTTTTACATACTAGTAGTGCTGCGATAGCACCTGCTGCTGCTGCTGCGTTGGTGTTAAGGAAGATTTGGCCAACCGCTGTCGCGTTCTCAAAGTCAGAAACCATAAGTTGAGAACCACCGTTGAAACCGAACCAACCAAACCAAAGGATAAATGTACCTAGCGTTGCCAGTGGCATGTTTGAACCAGGAATCGGGTAGATCTCACCGTTCTTACCATATTTACCTTTACGGGCCCCCAGTAGAAGCACACCCGCTAAGGCTGCTGAAGCACCAGCCATATGTACGATACCTGAACCAGCAAAGTCACTGAAACCGGCTTCTGATAGAAAACCACCGCCCCAAGTCCAGTAACCTTCCATTGGGTAGATGAATGCTGTTAGCACGACAGAGAAGATAAGGAATGACCAAAGTTTCATTCGCTCAGCAACCGCGCCAGATACCACAGACATTGCTGTTGCAACGAAAACGACTTGGAAGAAGAAGTCTGATTCTAATGAGTGGTCTGCACCTTCGCCTTGAGTACCAATCAGAGTACCAAATGACGGTAACCAGCCACCTTCGCCGTTATCGACATACATAATGTTGTAACCAACGACTAAGAAAGTCGTACAAGCAATCGCGTACAAACAAATGTTCTTAGTTAAAATTTCTGTGGTGTTCTTCGAACGAACTAGACCAGCTTCAAGCATTGCGAAGCCTGCAGCCATCCACATGACCAACGCACCTGAGATGAGGAAGAAAAAAGTGTCTAGTGCGTAACGTAGTTCCGTTACTGTTGTTGTAAGTTCCATATTAAAGTCTCCAGTCCTTGTAATTCTTTAAAGTGCTTCAGCATCCATTTCACCAGTACGAATTCGTACGGCTTGGCTTAGGTCATACACAAAAATTTTGCCATCGCCGATTTTTCCGGTGTGCGCCGCTTGGCTAATCGCTTCAACAACTCGGTCAACATTTTCAGCTTGGGTTGCAATCTCTAGCTTTACCTTGGGTAGGAAGTCCACCTGGTACTCTGCACCACGATACAATTCAGTGTGCCCCTTCTGACGACCAAAGCCTTTCACTTCAGAAACCGTCATACCTTCAATACCCACATCAGAGAGCGCTTCGCGTACATCGTCTAATTTGAATGGCTTTACAATGGCATTTATTAATTTCATATTCTTTCCTTAAATTCTTCACTTAATCCGTTAATACTCTTATTACAATCCAAGTAGCGTGCCAGAAATTTAACTTGTTGATTTTAAATAAAATAGAAACAATACCGTTTTAGAAACGAAAAAGGCCGCACCAATGTGGTGCGGCCTTTTCACTATCTTAATGCGTTGCACTGTCGTTGCTCTAGTTTTGGGCAACGAAACTTTCACGATGCAAAATCATTAGCAACTAGTAACCTAAAAAATCAATCCAACGTTCGATGAGCAACTCGAAATCGTCAATTCCACAGCTTGCTTCGCTTTCACAATTATAGAAATCGAACTCACTGCCCTCTTCCATCTCTTGTTCGTGCCCTAGCACATTTTCTTGAATCGTTACGTCGTCTTCGTTGATCGCTAGGCTGATCTCTTTGCCTAGTAGCGTCACTTCATTGCTCAGATCTTGTCGAGATTGCTCAATCAACGCCATCACATGATCCAGTTTCTGCTTATCTTTCCCGATCTCTTCTTGAAGCCAGCGGCCAACAATTTCATGACCCATGCTGCACTTTACATAGTACTCGCCCATTAAAGTGTTTCGTGTAAATTCAAATTCCATAAAGGCTCCGCGCACTAATGACAGATAGGGTAAAAAATGAGGCGAGAGTATATAGCGAAGTCTATTGGAGATCGAGCTTGATTCATTCAACATCAAACGAACTATTAGAACGCAGAAACAAAAACGCCTTCTCACAAAGAGAAGGCGTTGTATTAGCAGCGAGTATTTTACTGCAACGCAGTAAGCACTTTATCGCACTCCATTAACCGCTTATGCTGGCTCTTGGAAGATAACCGTGTCTGCTTTGTCCGTGTACTGACCCATTTTATGGAAATTCAGGTAACGGTATGTATCAGCAGCGGTTGCATTGATCTTCTCAGCGTACGCTAAGTACTCTTCTTTAGTTGGGATACGACCAAGAATCGCACCAACAGCAGAAAGTTCAGCAGAAGCTAGATAAACGTTCGCACCATTACCTAAACGGTTCGGGAAGTTACGAGTAGACGTAGACATAACCGTCGAAGCATCAGCAACACGAGCTTGGTTACCCATACATAATGAACAACCCGGAGTTTCAATACGAACCCCAGCACGACCGAAGATGCCGTAGTAGCCTTCTTCTGTCAGTTGGTCTTTATCCATCTTAGTTGGCGGAGCAACCCATAGGCGAGTATTTAAAGAGCCATTAAACTCTTCTAGCATCTTACCTGCAGCACGGAAGTGACCGATGTTGGTCATACAAGAACCGATGAACACTTCTTGAATCTCAGTGCCTTGAACGTCAGAAAGAAGACGAGCATCATCTGGATCGTTTGGCGCACATAGGATTGGTTGATCGATGTCAGCAAGATCAATCTCGATAACGTGCGCGTATTCCGCATCTGAATCAGCAGATAGCAACTCAGGGTTCGCTAACCACTCTTCCATTGCCGTGATACGACGCTCAATCGTACGAACATCACCGTAACCTTCAGCGATCATCCACTTAAGCATAACGATATTCGAGTTCAGGTACTCATCGATAGACTCTTGAGATAGCTTAACCGTACAACCTGCCGCAGAACGCTCTGCTGATGCATCTGAAAGTTCAAATGCTTGCTCAACAGATAGGTGCTCAACACCTTCGATTTCTAGTACACGACCAGAGAACTCATTGATCTTTCCTGCTTTCTCTACCGTTAGTAGACCTTGCTTGATACCGTAAAGCGGAATTGCATGTACTAAGTCACGTAGTGTGATACCCGGTTGCATTTCGCCTTTAAAGCGAACCAAGATAGATTCAGGCATATCAAGAGGCATAACGCCTGTTGCCGCAGCAAATGCTACCAAACCAGAACCAGCAGGGAATGAAATACCTAGAGGGAAACGAGTATGCGAGTCACCACCTGTACCTACAGTATCAGGAAGAAGCATACGGTTTAACCATGAGTGGATAACACCATCACCCGGACGAAGTGAAACACCTGCACGGTTCATGATGAAATCAGGCAGTGTATGGTGAGTGTTTACATCAACTGGTTTCGGGTATGCTGATGTGTGACAGAAAGACTGCATCACAAGATCCGCAGAGAAGCCAAGACAAGCCAGATCTTTCAGCTCATCACGCGTCATAGGACCCGTAGTATCTTGAGAACCCACTGTCGTCATTTTAGGTTCGCAGTACTGACCCGCACGCACACCTTCAACGCCACACGCTTTACCTACCATCTTCTGAGCTAATGTGTAGCCTTTATCAGAAGCAGAAGGATCGATTGGTTTAGCAAACAGATCGGTTTCAGCTAGGCCTAGAGCATCACGAGCACGACCCGTTAGGCCACGACCAATGATCAGTGGAATACGGCCACCAGCACGCACTTCATCAAGAAGTACTTTGCTTAGCTCAAAGTTTGAAATCACAGAACCGTTCTTGTGAACAACACCTTCGTACGGGTAGATATCAATGACATCGCCCATGTTCATGTCTTGTACGTTCAGTTCAATGGGTAGTGCGCCTGAATCTTCCATTGTGTTGTAGAAGATTGGTGCAATTTTACCACCCAGACAAACACCGCCAGTACGCTTGTTTGGTACGAATGGGATATCTTCACCCATAAACCAAAGTACTGAGTTTGTTGCCGATTTACGTGAAGAACCTGTACCAACAACATCACCAACGTAAGCCAGTGGAATGCCGTCTTTTTGCATTTCTTCAATTTGATTGATTGGACCAACGCTACCCTGTTCATCAGGAGTAATGCCATCACGTTCCATCTTCAGCATCGCTTTCGCGTGCACTGGGATATCAGGACGTGACCATGCATCAGGCGCTGGTGATAAGTCATCAGTGTTAGTTTCACCGGTAACTTTAAATACTTTAACGGTGATCTTTTCCGCTACTTTGTTTTTCGCTGTAAACCATTCAGCATCAGCCCAAGATTGAAGTACTTGTTGTGCTGAAGCATTACCTGCTTTCGCTTTATCTTCTACATCGTAAAACGCATCGAACATCAGTAGAGTATGAGACAGGGCTTTAACTGCGATTGGAGCAAGCTCAGCATCGTCTAACAGAGACACTAGAGACTCGATGTTGTAACCACCTTGCATAGTACCAAGCAGTTGTGCAGCTTTTGCTTTGCTTACTAGTGGAGAAGCTACTTCACCTTTAGTGATAGCCGTAAGGAAGCCAGCTTTTACGTAAGCAGCTTCATCTACACCCGGTGGAATGCGATTTTCTAGTAGGTCAAGAATGATTTCTTCTTCACCTTGAGGTGGATTCTTTAGAAGTTCAACTAGGCCAGCGACTTGCTCAGCATCTAGTGGTCTTGGGACAACTCCCTCGGCGGCACGTTCTTCGACGTGTTTACGGTAGGCTTCAAGCACGACTTTTTTCCTCTCATTGCGGTTCACTTCTTACCTTCATAATTATTAGTAAAATAAAGAAGCGAACATCCTTGGAAACTTGGCTCTCCATTGCCATTTTTGTCATTCAATTTGTATTGATGAGCGGCATCATAGAGGCCAAACTGTGGGCGGTAGAATAGCAAATTTAACGTTAAATTAAAATCTTATCATTTTGACCAACATAGCAAGTTAAGACGAAAGTCCCACTATTTTTGCCTATTTACGCAGTTAAACGGTGACTCTACGCATGATTATTTGTAGGAAGTACCGACAATCAGGTACACCGAATCAAAGTTATCTTCGGTTCGACCATAAGCTAATATGATCGGCCCGATGGGTGAGTCGACACCCGCAAAAACAGAGCCTGCAGTATACATTGGAGCTTCATCCAGTTTTAAGTCATTGTTCGACCAAACACCACCATGTTCAATAGAGGCACCCACGTAGAACGGTGATTCAAAGAGGCCGAAGTCATTTTCAAACCACTTATAACGGTAGATCAAACTGGTGTAAGCTAAGTTCTGACCGATCAAACTATTTCTTGGAATACCGGATAGATTAAGGAACCCTCCTAGCTCTTTCGGATCAATCGGAAAGACTGAGTTTTTACTTTCTACGATGCCGTAATCAACCTTTGCGACTAAAGTATGCTTTTCAATGCTTTGTGCTGCCATAAAATTGGCCGAAAGTTCAAAGACTGTATCACTCTCAGAAGAGAAATCTGAACCACCATTAGAGCTCTCATTCTCAAAATCGTCATGAGAGATAAGGTATTCTAAATCGACAAAATAACCTTCGGTAGGAAGACTGAAGTTATCCAAAGTATCCAATCTATAACTGGCAAAGGCACCAATACGTTTATAGCCACCACTTCCTAGTGAAGGTAATGATGCCACCTCAATACTGCCATCGGTATAACGTGCACCAAATTTCAGCTCTTGCCACAATGTCGGTTGATAGCCCAATGCAAATTCACTCAGATACTCTTGATAAGACATTGGTAAGTAGTCTTTGGTTGCATCCAGTGTAGGTTCTCCAATCTCGCCGATTCCTGCTGGCAGGTTTCGATTCTGGTTGCTGTAAGCAATAGACACAGATGTGAACAACTTTTGACTCGAAAAGAATGGTGAGAAGAGTTCCGCCTCAATGCGTTTGTCCGTTCCCATCTCGATATTAGTTCTTAGCTCTGCACCATGCTTATTAATATCGGTAAAGTTGGCAGAGACACCGAGCGAGTACTGGCTGGTTGTAGAGAAATCATCTTCAAGAAAGAATCGAAAATTGAGGTAGTTTGGACCCCAAGATTTTTCGTTCACATCGACCAGAAGTTGATCCTCACCATCAACATTTTCAAATTCATAAGTAACCAACTCGAACCGATCTAAGGCATAAAGATCTTTCACTTTAGATTCGATTTCACTGGTTTTAATAACCTGACCAGAATCGAGGTTTAAACGATTTTCGATTAACTTATCTGAATAGTGGGTGTTGTTGTTAATAATAACTCTACCAACGACAGTCTGGTCGCCATGTTTTAGCTGCTTTCGAGCTTGCTGTTTCTGATCAATATACTTTTGATAGTCTGCGTTAGAGAGCGCCAACTTAGAAAGCTGATCCGTATACTGCCTTGTTGCTTCGTATCCAGCATGATAAGCCGTCGGCATTTTATCGAACTCGGTGGTCTCCATTTGCCCAACATCAGGACGTAGGAAAAAATCATCGTCTGTTAACGTCGCGGCTTGCTCTTGAGTGCTGCGTTGAACAAGGTAATTAGAGAGTTGGTCTGCTGCGGCTAAAAAGTTAGTGAAGTCTTCTTTGCTTTTGTAGTTAGTACTGATATCAATCGCAATAACTATGTCAGCACCCATCGCTCTAGCAACATCAACAGGCATGTTATTGGTGACACCACCATCGACCAACATTCGCCCATCAACTTCATAAGGAGGAAGTGCTCCAGGTACTGACATACTCGCCATCATCGCATCAACAAGGTGACCATGATCGATCACGACTTCTTCAAGGTCGATAATATCGGTTGCGACAGAGCGATATGGAATAGCGAGGCTGTCGAAAGAATCGAGGGGAGATAAATTACCAGTGGTCTCGCGCAGAATACGCAACATATTCTGACCTTGAACCACACCTTTTCTGGCTTTGATTTCGCCCCAACCTAAACCGAGATCGGTATTCAGTTGATAACGGTCTTCATATTCTTTGTCTCGCACACGGCGATCACTACGGTTAACGCGATCGCGATAACCACGATTCCAATTAACCGTATAAATAAAGCTCTCGATCTCATCAGCGCTCATCCCTGTCGCATAAAGACCACCAACGTATGCGCCCATGCTGGTACCGGTAATGTAATCAACCGGAATTTGCATCTCTTCTAGGGCTTTAAGCACACCGATGTGAGCTGCACCTTTTGCCCCACCACCAGCAAGAACGACAGCAACGGTTGGCCTTTTATGAGCTTGTTTAAGTTCAACATGTTCTGATGAATCAACCTGTGCTGCAGTAGCGGCAAACAGTTGAAAACTGATCACAGTACCGACAATACCCAAGCTACTCACTAACCAACGAGAAATCATTATCTAAACTATCCTTGTCATTCTTTTCTGTTATGACTTTACCACTGAAAAAGCTTCTTTAGCCACTGTTTTGGTTGACTTTCACAGCCCTTTTTAATGCTGCCACTTTCATCCCAGACCGGCAATTTGACTGTACCACCACAGTCAAACTCTAACGCCCCTTCAGAAGTTCGAGTAAAGCTAGCGGTCGCAATTCCTGTTGGCCAAGGCAGTAATAGTTGTTCAGGGGTTCTTTGCTTCAGATAATCGGCATAGACACGCAACGCACCGCTAGAACCGGTTAGTTTAGTCGGTTTATTATCATCTCGGCCTAACCAAATCGTCGTGACTTCACGACCATCAACACCCACGAACCAACTGTCACGGCTGTCATTACTGGTACCCGTTTTACCGGCTAATCCCGCCCATGCAAACTGACCTTGTAAGAAACGACCTGTACCTTCTGATACACCACGCTTCATGGCATACGTTGTTAACCAAGCAGCTTGCTGGTCAACGCTTTGCGATACACGAGGGATAGACTGATACAGAACCTCACCATCATTATCAATAACCGAACGAAGCGCAGACAAAGGCGCAATGCGACCAGAGTTGGTAATGGTTTGGTACATCTGAGCGACTTGGAACGGAGTCAGTGAGAACGAACCCAAAAACATCGACGGTACTGGGCGAATTTCGTTTTTATCGACACCCAGCTTTCCAATGATATCTGAGACGCTATCAATGCCTAACTGCATCCCCAAGCGAACCGTTGGTACGTTGTAAGACTTAGAAAGCGCAACATACAAGGGTACATCGCCACGGAACTTACGATCGAAGTTTCTTGGACTCCATACGCTGCCCTTACTGCCTTTCAAGCTCAGTGGGGTGTCCTTCAATGTTGTCGCCAACGTATACTTCTGAGGTTGTTCCAATGCGGTTAAGTAGATTGCAGGTTTAACCAAAGAACCAATAGGGCGACTCGCGTTCAAAGCACGGTTAAAACCATCGTAACCGGTACGTTTACCGCCGACCATCGCTCGAATTTCACCAGTATTGCGATCCACGGCAATAGCTGCGGCTTCCAGTTTGTTACCTGCCGTTTTCGATAAATCAGGCACTTTACGAGCAATCGACTTTTCTAACTTGTCTTGGGAAACGGGATCCAGAGAGGTAAAGACTCGAATCCCTTTTTTCGCTTCAAATCGATCGCCTACATACTTCTTAAGCTCAATGTTTACTTGCTGGAAGTAAGCTGGCTGACGGCTAGCAATACGTGGGTTGTCTTGAATATCCAAATCACGACTCGCCGCCTCTTCGTATTGTCGCGGAGTTAATATGTCTTGTTGCATCAGCAAACGTAGAACCAAATCGCGTCGAGTCTTAGCACGCTCAGGGTAACGAACCGGATTGTAATACGACGGTCCTTTCACCATACCCACCAGCAGTGCCAACTGATCAATTCTTAACTCTTGAATAGGCTGGCCGAAATACAAACGAGATGCCAAGCCGAAACCATGAATCGCTTGCCCACCATTTTGTCCAAGGTAAACCTCGTTTAAGTAAGCCTCTAGAATACGGTCTTTGCTGTAACGATGGTCCAAGATAAGCGCAATGTAGGCTTCACGAACCTTACGCCACAATGTACGCTCACTGGACAGGAATAGGTTTTTTGCCAACTGTTGTGTCAGCGTGCTACCACCCTGTACCGTTCGCCCAGCTTTGACGTTAACGACCATTGCACGAGCGATTGCCAGTGGCGATACCCCATCGTGTTGATAGAAGCTTCGGTCTTCAGTTGCTAATAAGGCATCAACCATCACTTCTGGGAACTGATTACGTTTTAAGAACAGGCGTTGCTCATCGTTACTTTTTTCAAGCATACCCAGCATTTTCGGTTCAACACGTAGATAGCCCATGTCGCCTTTCTTCTCTAGCGACTGTATACGAGTTAACTCGTTACCGTTGAAATGTAGCATCACATGACGATCCGCTTCCGGCCCGTCGACAAACTCGAACGGACGACGAATCATTTCAATCTTGGTTGAAGAAGAAGAGTACTCACCTGGGTGACGAGGAGAATTCACTTTACGGTAATTAAGTACATCCAGTTCATTCTTAACCTGTACCAAACTCACCGCAGTCCCCGGAGACAGATCCAACACACGAGCATAAACAACGGTTGGCAGATCAAAAAGCTGACCTTCAAAACGCTGCTTAACCACTGAATCCAGATAAATACCGACGAACAACAGCAATGCGGCAAGTGCTAAGCCAGCTTTCCAAGAAATGCCCCACAGAATCTTCAACCAACCTCTCTTACCAGACGGCTTAGCCTTAGGTTTAGTCTTTTTCGCTGCTGCTCTTGGCTTTCTAGGCTTGCCTTTCGTCGCTGGTGACTTCTTTGCTGGCGCTTTTTTAGGTGGTGCCTTTTTTGGCGTTAACATTTTGGTCATCATCGGTTCAACTGTCGTTTAGTTTTAGTGGTTGCTACATGATTAGCAGGGTCATCCGGCCAAGGATGTTTTGGGTAACGGCCTTTCATCTCTTTTTGTACTTCTTTGTACGCGCCAGCCCAAAAGCCGGCTAAATCCTGAGTAATTTGCAGTGGTCGTTGCGCAGGAGAAAGCAACTCAAGCACCACCTTTTTACGCCCTTGGGCAATCAAGGGGGAATCTTGCTCACCAAAGACTTCCTGCATTCGAACAGAGATCATTGGCTCAGATTTATATTGATAACGAATCGACTTCTTACTGCCCGTTGGCATCAGGTAATTAGTCGGTAGCCATTGATCTATTTCTTGATTCAGAGGCCAGCCAAGATAAGCCGACAATGCTTGTTCAATCGATACATTCGACAGCCCTTTGGCTGACTTAATGCCATTCAGATAGGGTGATAGCCACTCATCAAGATGTTCAATCAAACTCGCATCATCCATCGCTGGCCAATCATGCTCTGGCATCCAAAGCTGTGCGCAGCGTACACGCTCAACGAGCTGTTTAGCTGAAGACGTCCAATGTAAGCACTCCAGTCCGCAGCGAGCGATATAATTGAGTAGCGCTTGGCTCGCCTGATTCGCATCGGGTTCTGGTAAAGCTTTGGTGCTGATAATCAACTTCCCCAAAGACACTCGCTGCTCTGCCACTAAGCGACCACGCTTCTCATCCCAATCGGCGTAATCGGAACACACAAACAGTTTTGGAAATTCAACTTCTAGCTGCGCAATATCAACCGCGGTAGCTAAGAAAACTTGACTGGCTCGCCCTGTGCTGCGCATCAAATCAATCACAACGATATAGTCATTATTCGCCAATGGATCATCATCACGAACTTCAGCACCGTGACCATTCGCCAGAAGAAAAGCACTGCTGCTCGCACTTCTCGCTTGTGCAATTCGGTCTGGGAATGCAAAACAAAGCACTAATGGTAGCAATGATTCGTCAACTTGTGACAAATCTAAGTGATGATTGAGTTTGCTGGCGAGACTTTTCGCTCGCTGCATCACAACACTGTTTTTCGAGTGCTTTCTTTGCTTAAGTCGATGTAGCGAGTGTTGAATATCCGTCACATTGCGTTCCGGATCTTCGAGTAAAGCGGCAGCGACAATCGCGACATTCAACAAGGCTGGACTGTTTTGCTGAGCTTTGATCAGCATACTAGCGATACGCGGCTCAATACCTAGGCGCTGGGCTTGCTTACCGATCGAAGTGAACTGCCCATTAGCGTCTAACAGTTCCAGATTTTGTAAGAGTTGCTTACCTTGTTCTGTTGAAGCTTTTGGTGGAACGTCTAACCATTGCAGTTCCTCAGCACTCGCAGCGCCCCATTGCGTCAATTCAGACACCAACGAAGACAAATCAGAATGAAGAATTTCAGGTTCTGGTACAGCAGGTTGCTGCATAAGCTGTGTTTCGCTGTACAAGCGAACACACAAGCCCTCTTCGATTCGCCCTGCTCGACCCGCTCTTTGCTCAGCAGAAGACTGCGAAATTTTCACTTGTTCAAGCTTGGTAATACCGGTTTTCAAATCAAACTTTGCAACTCGTTCTAACCCCGAATCAACCACTAAACGAATCCCCTCAATCGTCAAAGAGGTTTCCGCAATGTTAGTGGCCAATACCACTTTTCGACGACTTTTCACCGATGGCGCGATCGCTCTCTGCTGCTGTTCAAAACTCAATTGGCCATACAACGGACACACGTCAATATCACTGACAAGTTGCCCAAGTTGTGATTCCACTTGTTTTATCGCCGAGACACCCGGTAAGAAAGCCAAAAGTGAACCCGATTCTTTCTCCATCAGAGAACGAATCACGTTGGCCATCTTAGGTGCTAAATATTCATTCGAGCCTAATGGCTGATAGCGGAAGTCGACAGGGAAAGTTCGGCCTTGCGATTCAACATACTTGGCATCAGGTAACAAAGATTGCAGAGCGTGTTGATCTAAGGTTGCCGACATCACCACCACTTTTAGATCGTCACGCAGCGCATCTTGGATCTCCAAGCTAAACGCCAATGCAGTATCTGCGTGAATGCTGCGTTCATGAAATTCATCAAAGATCACCATATCAACCCCGGTCAATTCAGGGTCGGTTTGGATCATTCTCGTCATGATCCCTTCAGTCACGATTTCCAAGCGAGTCGCACTACTGATTTTAGATTCACCACGAACCCTAAAACCTATGCTCTCTCCCACTTTCTCTCCTAGTTGGCTCGCTAAGTAAGTAGCAATATTCCTTGCAGCCAAACGCCTTGGTTCAAGCATAATGATTTTGCCTTGAACGGCATTAGTCTTAACCAACTGTAAAGGGAAGAATGTTGACTTACCTGCACCGGGAGCGGCCTTTAGAATAAGTTGAGTGTGTGTTTGTACGCCAGCGAGCAGATCTGGCATCACAGCTTCTATGGGCAGTTGTGGCAATGGGTGAACCTTGTGGTGTAATGTTGGCAACATTGTACATAAAAACCTACCTCTCTAAATAAGTAATATGCACTTCAATCCTCCATTAGAGCCAGCGACTCTTATTAAACGCTATAAACGCTTTCTCACTGACATCCAACTTCCAGACGGCAGCGAGCGTACTATCCACTGCGCTAACACCGGAGCGATGACAGGATGTGCGACTCCTGGCAATACGGTGTGGTACTCAACGTCAGACAATGCAAAAAGAAAGTACCCAAACAGCTGGGAGATCTCAGAAACAGACAAAGGTCACCGTATTTGTGTAAATACTGCGCGGGCAAACCAGCTAGCGGTGGAAGCAATTGAAAATGGGACTATAGTTGAACTCTTAGGTTATAACGCGTTACGAACCGAAGTGAAATATGGCAGTGAGAATAGTCGCATTGATATTCTGCTTGAAGATAACGAAAAGCCGCCTTGCTATATCGAAGTAAAAAGCGTCACTTTGCTCGACGAACAAGTGTCAACTAAGCAACAAATATCAACTAAACAACAAGTGTCGACCGAAGGGCAAGGTTTTTTCCCTGATGCAGTGACAACTAGAGGCCAAAAACATCTGCGAGAACTCACAGAAATGGTCGAATCTGGAAGTAGAGCCGTACTTTTATTCACTGTTTTACATTCAGGCATTGAAAAAGTGTCTGCGGCACACCATATAGACGCCAAATATTCGTTATTACTAAAACAAGCACAAGACGCTGGAGTTGAAGTGCTTTGCTATAAAGCAGAGCTCAGCAGTACTCAAATACAACTAAAACAAGCCGTTGAATTTATCAATAGCTAAGCAAAAATGCTGAACTATTCACATTGATTGCAAGTTTTAACAAGAGTATTTGCCACCATTCGTTCTTTCTGCTATAGATACCCGCCTTAAAATTAGCTGCTTTGCAGTTGACTAGGTGTAAATAGGAGATGCTGTATGCCAGAATCTAAGAAAAAAGCGCTAGGCATCCTAGCCATCGCAGGTGTTGAACCGTACCAAGCAAAGACAGGTGAAGAGTACATGTCACCTGAGCAAACGGAACATTTTACAAAAATTTTATCAGCTTGGCGCAACCAGCTCAGGGAAGAAGTTGATCGTACTGTGCACCACATGCAGGACGAAGCAGCGAATTTTCCAGATCCTGTTGACCGAGCTTCTCAAGAAGAAGAATTCAGCCTAGAGTTACGTAACCGTGACCGTGAGCGCCGTCTTATCAAGAAAATTGAGAAGACACTAGATAAGATCGAAGAAGACGATTTCGGCTTCTGCGACTCTTGCGGTGTCGAGATTGGTATTCGTCGTCTTGAAGCTCGTCCAACTGCTGACCTTTGTATTGACTGTAAAACACTTGCAGAGATCAAAGAGAAACAGATGCAAGGTTAATTCTTGCGGATGTAAAGAAAGGGAGCTTTGGCTCCCTTTTTTGTTTGTTCTAAAAAGCGGTTTATATCGTTGTTGATAGCGATAAACTAATCGCCAAACGTCTTAAGAATCGGCTACTGCGGTACCATCAAGATTAGGTTTTCACTTATGAATTATATCGGACGCTTTGCACCATCACCGTCAGGTCCTCTTCATTTTGGCTCACTGGTTGCTGCTCTTGGTAGCTACTTTCAAGCGAAATCTAACCAAGGACAATGGTTAGTTCGTATGGAAGACCTCGATCCACCAAGAGAAATGGCTGGCGCTGCAGACCTCATTCTTAAGACGCTTGAGGCTTACCACCTGTATTGGGACGGTGAAGTCGTTTATCAAAGCCAGCGTCATGACCTATATCAAGCTCAAATTGATCAATGGGTCACTGACAATCAGGCCTACTACTGTCAATGTACCCGTAAGCAGATAAAGTCCTTGGGTGGGTTTTATAGTGGCCACTGCCGAGACAAAGGTTTGGTTGATTCAGGCGAACAGGCGGTGCGCTTGTGTATGGACTTTCCCATCGAGTCCTTTGATGATGTTCGTCACGGCACGATTCAAATTCCCAAAGCATTGGCTGAAGAAGATTTTATTATCAAACGCAGAGATGGGTTGTTTGCCTATAACTTGGCAGTTGTCCTTGATGACATCGAACAAGGGGTAACAGAAGTCGTTAGAGGTGCAGATCTGATAGAACCAACAGGTCGACAAATCAGTTTGTATAAGACGCTCAAGCAAAAAACCGTGAGCTACTTGCACTTACCATTGGCAACCGATGGCTTGGGGAATAAACTGTCAAAACAAAATCATGCCACCGCGATAGATCTCGACAACCCAAAACCGACGTTAATCAATGCGATGCGATTCTTAGGTTTTGATATCCCGAATGCTCTTTTCGAAGCGTCAATGGATGAAGTTTTATTGTGGGGCTGCCAGCAATGGGACGTCAATCAGTTACCTGATAGTTTACAAAAAGAGCACAGCAATGAGTTAGAAACTAACGGCAAATCGCAATAACGATACATAAAAATACCCTAACAAATACCTGTGACTAAGCAGACGATGTTCTCAAATGGCTCGCGCTAAGCTATTATTAGCCGCAATTAAACTCTGCACTACCACTTTGGACTAAGAGAAAAACAAAGCTGGCGATACCTACTTTGTTATAAACTAATGAATACAAACGACAATACCCCAAGCGAACAACGCGGATTCCACGAATTAGCTCTGAATATTTATACTCGTCAAGAGCACAATATTTCACGCAAGCAGATCAGCGACAATGCACTTAAAGTGTTATATCGCCTGAATGGTGCGGGTTTTGACGCATTTCTAGTCGGTGGTGGTGTACGCGACATCTTATTAGGCTCTCAGCCAAAAGATTTTGATATCGCGACCAACGCAACGCCAGAGCAAATCAAGCACCTATTCAGAAACTGTCGCCTTATCGGTCGACGTTTTCGCTTGGCACATATCATGTTTGGTCGTGACATCATTGAAGTAGCAACTTTCCGTGGTCACCACCAAGAGCCATCGAAAAACGTTTCTGCGCAATCTGAAGAAGGTATGTTGCTACGCGATAACGTGTACGGCAATGTTGATGAAGATGCAGAACGTCGTGACTTCACAATCAATGCGATGTACTACAACATTGCAGACTATAGCATCCACGATTACGCGGGTGGGGTAGAAGATTTAGAAGATAAGCTGATCCGCCTGATTGGCGATCCAGAAACGCGTTACCGCGAAGACCCAGTACGCATGCTACGTGCAATGCGCTTCGCCGCTAAACTGGATTTTGATATTGAGGAAGATACAGCCGACCCAATTGAAGAGTTAGCACACCTTCTAAAAGATATTCCAGCAGCGCGCCTTTACGAAGAGTCTCTAAAATTACTGCAATCAGGTCACGGTTTAGAAACCTACCACTTGATGCGTGAGTACAACCTGTTCCAGCAGATGTTCCCTTCCGTAGCGGAGCACTTCACAGAAGGCTACGACTCACATACCGAGCAAATGCTTGATTTGGTACTCGACTCGACTGACCTTCGCATCGAAGATGGCAAGCGAGTAAACCCCGCGTTTATGTTTGCTGCAATGCTTTGGTACCCAATGAACAAGTTGGCAGACAAGCTTGTCGCTGAACAGGGTATGGCGCACTACGATGCGATCATGGAAGCAAGTAACATCATTCTTGATCGACAAGTAAAATCAATTGCGATTCCTCGTCGCCATACCGCAACCATTCGCGAAGTTTGGCAACTGCAACTACGACTGCCTCGCCGCAACGGTAAACGTGCCGTTCGCCTGATGGAACTCAATAAGTTCCGTGCTGGCTACGATTTCCTAGAAATGCGTGGCGAAATTGAAGGTGGCGAAACCAAAGAACTAGCAAAATGGTGGGAGCGTTATCAGACAGCAGGACGCAATATGCGTCAAGCGATGGCTAATGACGTAGCAGCACCATCAAAGTCGGGTCATCGCCGCCGTAAGACTTACAGGAACAAAAAGAGTAAGCAATCAGAATGATAACGGCTTACATTGCGGTCGGCAGTAATCTTGCCGACCCTGTTAGCCAAGCAAACTTGGCTATCGAAACGCTAAAGAATCTTCCGCGAACAACGTTTGTTGCGACCTCACAGCTATATAGTAGCACTCCAATGGGGCCGCAAAACCAACCCGACTACATCAACGCGGTAGTAGCAATTAAAACCGAATTAACGCCAATTGAACTGCTTGATTGCACTCAAAAGATCGAGCAAGAGCAAGGGCGCGTCCGTAAAGACGAGCGTTGGGGTCCAAGAACCTTGGATCTCGATATCGTGTTATACGGCAATGAGGTGATCGATTCAGAGCGCTTAACCGTTCCTCATTACGGAATGAAAGAAAGAGAGTTTGTGCTCTACCCGCTTGCTGAAATCGCACCAAGTTTACAACTCCCTGATGGGACTGAGCTGACAGAACTACTAAAAAAAGTAGATAAGAACGGGCTCAATGTTTGGCAGCAATAGCCAAGCGCATTAAGGAAAATCAATGAAAAAAGTAACCATTAACGACCTAATCAAGTGCAAACAAGAAGGCCGTAAATTCGCGACGTCGACAGCTTATGATGCGAGTTTTGCTCAATTATTCGAAAGCCAAGATATGCCAGTTCTACTTGTCGGTGACTCACTTGGCATGGTTCTACAAGGTCGTAACGATACATTACCAGTAACCGTTGAAGATATTGCTTACCATACTCGCTCAGTGCGTGCCGGTAGCCCAAACTGTCTTCTTATGGCTGACATGCCATTCATGAGTTACGCCACACCAGAGCAAGCCTGTGAGAACGCAGCAACCTTAATGCGCGCTGGTGCGAATATGGTGAAAATCGAAGGCGGAAGCTGGTTGATTGAAACTGTGAAGATGCTAACAGAACGTGCTGTACCAGTATGTGCACACTTAGGCTTAACGCCTCAATCGGTAAACATTTTTGGTGGTTACAAAGTTCAAGGTCGTGACAACGAGCAAGCCGATAAAATGGTTGCTGATGCGCTAGCACTACAAAATGCAGGTGCTCAAATCGTTCTTCTTGAATGTGTACCAGCTTCATTAGCAAAAAGAATTACAGAAGCTTGTGACGTACCGGTTATTGGCATCGGCGCAGGTAATGTTACCGATGGTCAGATCTTGGTTATGCATGACATGTTCGGTATTTCTGCGAACTACATGCCGAAATTCTCTAAGAATTTCCTAGCTGAAACAGGTGATATGCGTAAAGCCGTCGCTCTATACAAAGAAGAAGTAGAGAGCGCACGTTTCCCTGATGATGCTCATACAATCGCTTAGGAGTAACTATGCAAACTTTTGCTGAAATAGCGGCTCTTCGTGAGCAGATTAAACAGTTTAAGCGTGATGGACGTACGGTTGCTTTTGTCCCAACAATGGGAAACCTACATGAAGGTCACCTAACTCTGGTCAAGAAAGCTCGTGAACTGGCTGACATTGTTGTTGTAAGCATTTTTGTTAACCCAATGCAGTTTGATCGCGCCGACGACCTAAATAACTACCCTCGTACGTTAGAAGCCGATTTAAACAAACTAACAGGAGAAGGTGTTGAGTTAGTCTTTACGCCAACACCAGAGGTTATGTACCCAGATGGATTGGACAAACAGACGTTTGTTGAAGTCCCTGGTATATCTCATATGCTTGAAGGTGCCTCTCGCCCAGGTCATTTCCGCGGTGTATCAACAATTGTCACGAAACTGTTTAATATCGTTCAGCCAGACTTTGCATGCTTCGGTGAGAAAGATTTCCAACAACTTGCTGTGATTCGCCAGATGACAACTGACTTAGCGCTAGACATTGAAGTTGTGGGCGTAGCGACTGTTCGTGAAATGGATGGTTTAGCCATGAGCTCTCGCAATAGCAACCTAACGATTGACGAACGTCAGCGAGCTCCAGTTCTAGCGCGCACTATGCGTTGGATCAGCAGTGCTATTCGTGGTGGTCGTGATGATTACGCGTCTGTCATTGAAGATGCAACAGACCAACTGCGCGCAGCAGACCTACAACCGGATGAAATATTCATTTGTGATGTGAAAACGTTACAAGCAATCACTTCAGAATCGACTCAAGCAGTGATTCTAATGTCGGCTTTCCTAGGTAAGACTCGTCTTATCGACAACCAAGTTTTAGATTTGGTCTCGGAAACGAAAGAAGAAGTGAAAGAAGAAACTGCTGAGTAATCGCTTTCTTCTCTTTACGTAAACCAGGTTCTACCGCAAAGCACAAATGAAAAACATAAAAAAGGTCGATGTAATATCGACCTTTTTCTTTGCCTGCGATTCAGGATAATTAATAGTTCCTGGATAACTAATAGCTCTTGGATAACCAAAAGTTAGCTACGTAAGCCGATCCCCTTTGTAACTAAGTAATGTGCAATGCCATACAGCACGACAATAAACACACCTAGTACGCCAAACGACGTCACAATACCCACATCAGACACACCCAAAAAGCCATATCTGAACGCGTTTACCATATACACGATAGGGTTCAACTTCGATACACCTTGCCAGAATTCAGGCAATAGACTGATCGAGTAGAAAACACCACCGAGATACGTCAGCGGCGTTAAAATGAAGGTTGGGATAATAGAAATATCATCAAACGTACGTGCGAATACCGCGTTGATCAAACCACCCAGAGCAAACACAACCGACGTGAGAAATACCGTCGCAATGATCACGCCCCAGTGGTCGACTTGAAGGTCAACAAAGAACAGCGATACAAAGGTGACGATAGTGCCCACTAACAAGCCACGCACCACGCCGCCCATTACGAAGCCGGCGATAATCACGTAGTTAGGAACAGGCGCTACAAGCAGCTCTTCAATGTTCTTCTGGAATTTGGCACTAAAGAACGATGAAGCAACGTTGGAATATGAGTTGGTGATCACCGACATCATGATCAGACCGGGCACAATGTATTCCATGTAGCTAAAGCCGTTCATTTCACCAATACGCGCACCAATCAGGTTACCGAAGATGATGAAGTAAAGCGTCATGGTAATCGCTGGCGGTACCAGAGTTTGCACCCAGATACGCGTGAAGCGATTGATCTCTTTGGTCAACAAGCTGCAGAAAGCGGTCCAATATAGGCTGTACATATTATTTATTCCCCTCACGGACGATACTCACAAATAGCTCTTCTAGGCGGTTTGCTTTGTTACGCATAGAGAGAACTTTTACCTGCTGCTCACTCAATTGATCAAAGATGGTATTCAAACCTCGATTCTTGTCGATTTCGATTTCTAGCGAGCCATTAACCATCACTTGGCTATTCACACCTTCAAGTTTAGGTTCAGTCGCACCCTCTTCAAGATCAAGAATAAAGGTCTCGGCACTCAACTTACCCAACAGCGACTTCATTGTGGTGTTCTCAATCAACTCACCACGATTGATGATACCAATGTTACGACACAGCATTTCCGCTTCTTCTAGATAGTGCGTAGTCAAAATAATGGTGATGCCCTGCTTCTCGTTGATCTCCTTGAGGAATTCCCACATTGAACGACGCAATTCAATATCAACACCCGCCGTTGGTTCATCAAGAATCAACAAATGAGGCTCATGCATCAGTGCACGCGCGATCATCAAACGACGCTTCATACCACCAGATAAGTTACGCGCACGTTCGCCACGCTTTTCCCACAAATCGAGCTGAGATAAGTACTTTTTAGCGCGTTCTTTAGCAAGAGCTTTCGGTACACCGTAGTAACCGGCTTGTTGTAGCACGATCTGCTCAACCGTTTCGAACGGGTTAAAGTTAAACTCTTGCGGGACTAAACCTAAGTTCAACTTCGCTAGCTCCAGATCGGTATCAATGTCGTAGCCAAACACTTTAACCTTGCCTGACGTTTTATTAACCAGTGAAGAGATAACACCAATGGTGGTGGATTTACCCGCACCATTTGGGCCAAGTAGTGCGTAAAAGTCGCCTTTTTCTACTTGTAAACTCACGCCCTTAAGAGCCTCAAAGCCCCCTGCATAAGTTTTTCTTAGTTGCTCAATTTCTAATGCATACATAGAGATAGACTGCCATTTGCTATAGATAAGATGTTGATGACCGAGCTTGAGGAAGAGAGTAATGCTTAAAACGAGCTAGCAGAAAACTAACTCAAACTTGTTTACTCGGCCATTTTGCAAACAAGTTTATCGTTGATTAACGATTAATACAAATACCGAGTGAGGCTTTCTTTCGAAAGCGAACAAGAATATTAAGTACGTAAAGAGCAATTCAGTGTTCAGTAAACATAAAAATGCCGTTAAGTTATTAACTTAACGGCATTAATCACCAATACTATATTTGGCGTCTATAACTGACTCATGTGAAATTATTGCTGAAGATTAAACCGAGTCAAATTGATGTTCATCTCTATCAACATAGCTTGTTGCAGCTGTCAGGGCTTCATATCTGAATCGATAAGTATTGGATTCCGGTACAAGGTCAATCACATGGAATTTTTCTAATTGCTGACGAGTATTCTCATTAGGACACAATAAGTACACCTCACACTGCGCATCTAGGGCATCTTTAATCGCATTTTCTAGCGCTAAACCAACGGTAACATCAATCATAGGCACATCAGTTAGATCTAAGATCATCGCTTCATAATCAGAAATACTCGAGTGTTGACGTGAAATCGCTTTTGAAACACTAAATATCATCGGCCCAGAAAGGTAGAAGAACAGCACTTTACCATTGGCACTATCCAGTAACTGACGTTCACTGTCAGTTAATGGGATATCGTCTTCATCATCGCCATCACTGATCGCCTTAACTTGTCTAGCTTGCTCTCGACTCAGCCTTTCAATGATCAGAATGTTTGAGATAAAAACGCCCAGCCCGACCGCAATAATTAAATCAACGAACACGGTTAATAACATCACACCGTACATGACACCCATGCCGGCATAACTCACCTTGTGTGCGCGCTGAATAAAACTCCAATCAAGGATGTTGAAACCGACATACATCGCGATACCAGCCAACACCGCCATAGGGATCGGTTCTGTTAAGCCTCCCGCAACCAATACCACTAGCGCAAGCACCAAAGCACGAATAACACCAGAAAGCGGAGAACGAGCCCCTACCTGAATGTTGGTCACTGTGCCCATGGTTGCGCCCGCACCGGGTAGCGCACCAAACAGACCAGAAATCATATTCGCAATGCCTTGGCCACGAAGTTCTTTGTCTGAATCATGCTCTTTACGAGTCAATGAATCTCCGATAACCGCAGTCAAAAGCGTATCAATACAACCAAGAGTACCTAGCACCAAAGCATCGATAACCATTGTGGTGAATTGCTCAGAGCTGATAGTCGGAATAACAAGAGAAGGTAAGCCTGCGGGAATTTCACCAATACGGCGAATAGAATCGGTATCAAAGATAATAACGGATAAGAGCGTTACAGCCACTAAAGCGACCAATTGAGCGGGCACATACTTACGATATTTAGCAGGAAAACCGAAAAGGATACCAAGCGTTAACACCCCCAAAAACAGCTCACTGACTTTCAGATTTGCTAGCGTATCAGGAAGTGCCGAAAGTGTGCCCATCACTCCGCCAGAAGGGGCTGCGTGCCCTAGCAAAGGAGAAAGTTGCAGAATGACAAGAATCACGCCGATACCGGACATAAAGCCAGATATCACGCTATATGGCATCAAAGTGACGTACTTTCCTAGCTTTAATGTACCGAGTAATATCTGAAAAGCACCCGCCATCATTACCACGGTAAAGGTCATTGCCATCCCGGTTTCAGGGTACTTGGCCACCATGCTGGTCATTACTGCCGTCATGATCACTGTCATCGGCCCGGTAGGTTCTGATATCAAGCTGCTTGAGCCACCAAACAATGCCGCAAATAGGCCCACCATGATGGCGCCCCAAAGGCCAGCTTCCGCGCCCGCACCAGAAGCGACACCAAATGCCAACGCTAAAGGCAATGAGATGATGGCTGTAGTTACACCGCCAAACATATCTCCTTTGAGATTGATATCCGTAAAACGACTTCCAAACAAAACACACCTTCCTGATGATGAAATGACAAACCTTATCACTTTAACAAATGTATCAACGGTTCAGAAAGTGTTAATTTAATCACACTATTCGTCTCTTATATCCGGATTATGCCTTTTACGCTAAGTTAATGATTTTAACGACTAGTACACGTCAGATGAGTACTATTTGACACAGTTTTTACAAGATTGAATTTGTAACATTGTGTATAGTTAGAGTTCTTAATTAAGGGATGTAAGACGCAAAATGCCAGAGATTAAACAGCTTTTTGAAAACAACTCTAAATGGTCAGAAGAAATTCGCTCTCAACGACCAGAGTATTTTACAACGCTTGAAGAGGGTCAAAGCCCTGGTTTTCTATGGATAGGCTGCTCAGATAGCCGCGTTCCAGCCGAGCGTCTCACTGGTTTGTATTCTGGCGAACTGTTTGTTCACCGAAATGTCGCTAATCAAGTAGTTCATACCGACCTAAACTGCTTATCAGTAGTGCAATACGCTGTCGATGTACTCAAAGTGAAACACGTTATTGTTTGTGGTCACTACGGCTGTGGCGGTGTTAACGCAGCGATAGATAACCCTAAACTGGGTCTTATCAACAACTGGCTACTCCACATACGCGATAACTATCTTAAGTACCGTAAGCAAATTGAATCTCTGCCTCGTGAACAATGGGGTGACAAGTTATGCGAAATTAACGTTGCAGAACAAGTCTACAATCTTGGTAACTCGACCATCATGCAAAGCGCATGGGAACGTGGACAAGATATTGAAATCCACGGTGTGGTTTATGGTATTGGTAATGGCAAGCTGCAAGATCTTGGTGTTCGTTGCTCAAGTAATGATACTTTAGAAAACAGCCATTTAGCGGCGCTTGATAAAATCCTATCGTCTCCAATCCTAGGTTAATTCTTAACGTCTAACCAATAGATATAAGAAAGAATAGATATAAAAAAGGCTCGCGTTTTGCGAGCCTTTTTTGTTTGTGTTCAACAGAGTCGTTATTACTCTTGAGGTACAACTTTACCGATGTACGGTAGGTGACGATATTTTTGTGCGTAGTCGATACCCACACCAACAACGAATTCATCTGGGATTTCAAAACCAATCCACTTTGTGTCTACAATGACTTCACGACGAGAAGGCTTGTCTAATAACGTACAAATTTCGATAGATTTAGGACCACGCAGGCTCAGAATTTCTTTTACTTTAGTCAGCGTGTTACCAGTATCGATAATGTCTTCTACAAGTAGAACATCTTTACCTTGAATGTCATCATCAAGGTCTTTCAAAATACGAACATCACGTGAGCTTTCCATGCCGTTGCCGTAGCTAGACGCAGTCATGAAATCCACTTGGTGAGTTAAATCGATAGCACGAGCAAGATCCGCCATAAAGACAAAAGATCCGCGCAATAAGCCAACTAAAACTAGATCTTCGCTACCTTGGTAGTGCTCCGTGATCTGCTTGCCTAGTTCGTTCACTCGATCCTGAACTTCTTGCTCAGAGATCATGACTTCAACTGTATGCTTCATACTGCTCTCATTTTATTTGGTGATTACGACGAATGTTGACACTTTCGTCAGTTGTGTCGCTCAATTTTGTGCGTAAGTCTAGCACTGCTCAAATACCCACACCACCTTATGGTTCGAATTTACTGTTAGATTCTCAATGAAATGTGCATTGGTGCGTTATCCAATACTCGCATCCTTTCACATCAACACTGATCACGCTTTATGTATCAAGTTTGATGTAACTGTCTATAAAACAAGCACAAGGGATTGACCATTCACATATGCACCATTACACTCATCTTGGCTTAAATAATAATAAAATCATTAATATAAAAATTCGTTGGCAAGGAAAAACAATATGGACTCAATAACGAAGAGACCTAGAACTAGGCTTTCACCCTTAAAAAGAAAACTTCAATTGATGGAAATCGCACTTGAAGTATTCTCTCGCCGTGGCATTGGCCGCGGTGGACACGCTGATATTGCCGACATCGCTCAGGTGTCAGTAGCAACAGTATTTAACTACTTCCCTACCCGTGAAGATCTGGTTGATGAAGTACTTAACCACGTTGTTCGTCAATTCTCGAACTTCCTTTCAGACAACATTGACCTAGATATTCACGCAAAAGAAAATCTACATAATATTGCGACTGAAATGGTGACGTTAGTGGCTCAAGATAGCAATTGGTTAAATGTATGGTTCGAATGGAGTGCATCAACTCGCGATGAAGTGTGGCCTCTGTTTGTAACCACTAACCGCACTAACCAGATGTTAGTACAAAACATGTTTAGCAAGGCGATTGAACGCGGCGAAGTCTGTGACGATCACGATCCTAAACATCTAGCAAATCTATTCCACGGCATTTGCTACTCGCTATTCATCCAAGCGAAACGTGTAGATACGCAAGAAGAACTTTCGACCTTGACGGATAGCTACTTGAACATGCTGTGCATTTATAAGTAGATTCGATCTTCGAACAAAACTAAAGGGTTGCCTTTTACGCTAACCCTTTTTTATTTCCTCTCACCTAATCAGATTCCCTATTCCTTCCTTCGTCACTCTAAAGAATGACGGATATAAAGAACCACTACGCTTAACTTCATCGTCACTATAAACGACAGACAAAAAAATTAATCAGACACTAAAGCCTGAGCTTCCCTATTCCTTCCTTCGTCACTCTAGAGAATGACGGATATAAAGAACCACTACGCTTCACTTCGTCATCCTCAAGAGCGAGGGAGGAGCGAGTTGGGGATCTCTTACAAGCATGACGACCATCTTTTCTTCAGACATAAAAAAACCGCTGACGAATCAGCGGCTTTTAAAAACATTAGCGAGTGGCTAAAGAAGAATTATTTCTTCTTTTTTACTGCTTTTTTGTTTGGAAGGTCAGTGATTGAACCTTCGAATACTTCCGCAGCTAGACCAACAGACTCGTGTAGAGTTGGGTGAGCGTGGATAGTCAGTGCGATATCTTCTGCATCACAACCCATTTCGATTGCTAGGCCGATTTCGCCAAGAAGTTCACCACCGTTAGTACCAACAACAGCACCACCGATTACGCGATGAGTATCTTTATCGAAGATCATCTTAGTCATACCGTCAGCACAGTCTGAAGCGATTGCACGACCAGAAGCAGCCCAAGGGAAAGTAGCAACTTCGTAGTTCAGGCCTTCCGCTTTCGCTTCTTTCTCAGTCTTACCTACCCAAGCAACTTCTGGCTCAGTGTACGCAATTGATGGAATTACTTTAGGATCGAAGTAGTGCTTCTTACCAGAGATAACTTCAGCAGCTACGTGACCTTCATGCACACCTTTGTGAGCAAGCATTGGTTGACCAACAACGTCACCGATCGCGTGGATGTGAGGAACGTTAGTACGCATTTGCTTATCAACATTGATGAAACCACGCTCATCAACTTCGATACCCGCTTTTTCAGCGTCGATAAGTGCACCGTTTGGAACACGACCGATAGCAACAAGAACAGCATCGTAGCGCTCAGCTTCAGCTGGTGCTTTTTTGCCTTCCATTGAAACGTAGATACCATCTTCTTTCGCTTCAACAGCAGTAACTTTAGTTTCAAGCATTAGCTTGAACTTGTTCTTGATGCGTTTAGTGAAGACTTTAACGATGTCTTTATCCGCAGCTGGGATAACTTGATCGAACATCTCAACAACTTCAACTTTAGAACCTAGAGAGTGGTAAACCGTACCCATCTCAAGACCGATGATACCGCCGCCCATGATAAGCAGTTTTTCTGGTACTTCGTTTAGTTCTAGTGCATCCGTAGAATCCCAAATGCGTGGGTCTTCATGTGGGATGAACGGAAGTTTGATTGGGCGAGAACCCGCTGCAATGATTGCATTATCAAAGTTAATTGTTGTCGTTTCTTCGCCAACAACTTCGATGCTGTTAGGACCAGTAAACTTACCGAAACCGTTAACAACAGTAACATTACGCATCTTAGCCATACCGCCAAGACCGCCAGTCAGTTGATCAACTACTTTGTCTTTCCAGATACGAACTTTGTTGATGTCCGTTTGTGGCTCGCCGAATACAACGCCGTGCTCTGCCATCGCTTTTGCTTCTTCAATTACTTTAGATACGTGAAGAAGTGCTTTTGATGGAATACAACCAACGTTTAGACATACACCACCAAGAGTGCTGTAACGTTCAACTAGTACTGTTTCTAGACCTAAATCCGCACAACGGAATGCCGCTGAGTAGCCAGCAGGACCTGAACCAAGTACAACAACTTGGGCTTTAATTTCTTTGCTCATTGTGACCTCTTGTAGTCATTATCCCTAACAGGCTGAGTAGATGTTCTTAAAATTATTGGGCTTTCAAACAGGAAACATTTTACAGAGATGTTAACAGTGTGAAAGTAGCTTTAAGTTAGCCTGTGAGCTAGACAACAATTCCCCCGCAGTTTATGAGAAATGCCGGAAACTGTTCTCTAAAAATAGTCTTTATATAAAGAATTAAGGTGACCCGAAAGTCACCTTAATAATTACTTTCTCAATTACAGTACTAGACGACGAATGTCAGATAGTGCGCTGTTTAGGAAAGTAATGAAGCGTGCACCTTCAGCACCATCGATCACACGGTGATCGTATGATAGAGACAGTGGAAGCTGTAGACGTGGTTGGAACTCTTTGCCATTCCAAACTGGCTTAATTTCAGACTTAGATACACCTAGGATACCTACTTCTGGAGCATTTACGATTGGAGTAAATGCAGTACCGCCAATACCACCAAGGCTAGAGATTGTGAAACAACCGCCTTGCATGTCTGCCGCTGTTAGCTTACCAGAACGTGCTTTCTTAGAAACAGCCATTAGCTCTTCAGATAGCTCGTAAATGCCTTTCTTGTTCACGTCTTTGAAGACAGGAACAACTAGGCCGTTTGGTGTATCAACAGCGATACCCACGTTTACGTACTTCTTAAGAATGATGCTTTCGCCATCTTCAGAAAGAGAAGAGTTAAACGCTGGGAATGCTTCTAGCGCTTTAGCAACAGCTTTCATGATGAACACAAGTGGAGTGATCTTCATGCCAGTGTCTTTCTTCGCTTCGATTGCGTTCTGTTCTTTACGGAATGCTTCTAGCTCAGTGATGTCTGCGTTGTCCCACTGTGTAACGTGAGGGATCATTACCCA
Organism: Vibrio sp. 10N.286.49.C3; assembly: GCF_041469545.1. Taxonomy (NCBI): domain Bacteria; kingdom Pseudomonadati; phylum Pseudomonadota; class Gammaproteobacteria; order Vibrionales; family Vibrionaceae; genus Vibrio; species Vibrio sp. 10N.286.49.C3. The sequence goes on along the minus strand of NZ_JBFRKT010000009.1, from coordinate 31,772 downwards.
GTTACGGTGCAGGTTAGCGCCAGAGATCTTCTTAATCTTAGAAAGCTTCTGAACTTCAGTTTCGCCGAACTTGCTGAAGTCAACTTTTGGCCAAGGTAGTAGACCAAGAGCAGAACCATCGCCGCCTTTGCCAGATGCTGCTGCACCAGACTCAAGACGCTTAAGTGCATCTTTAACGTAAGACTGAACGTCTTCTTTAAGTACGCGACTCTTACGACCAGTACCTTTAACTTTCGCTAGGTTTACACCGAATTCACGAGCTAGACGACGAACAACTGGAGATGCGTGAGCGTACTCGCCGTTCTCTTGGAAGTCGCCAGCTACTGGAGCTACTGCTTCTGCTTTAGGTGCAGGTGCTGCTGCCGGAGCTGCTGCTTGTGCTGGAGCCGCTACTGCTACTGGAGCTGCGCCTTCAACAACAAAAGTCATGATTGAAGAGCCTGTTGACACTTTGTCACCAGCTGCAATCTTGATTTCTTTTACTGTACCAGCGAATGGTGCAGGCACTTCCATTGAAGCTTTGTCGCCTTCAACAGTAATTAGAGATTGCTCTTCTTCTACTGTATCGCCAACCGCTACCATGATTTCAGTAACTTCTACTTCGTCGCCACCGATATCAGGAACGTTCACTTCTTTCTCAGCAGATGCTGCTGGAGCCGCTGCAACTGGTGCCGCCGCTGGAGCAGGAGCTGCTGCAACTGGAGCGCCAGAGCCTGCCACTTCAAATACCATCACTAGAGAACCAGTAGATACTGAATCACCAGAAGCGATCTTGATTTCTTTAACGATACCAGCGAATGGTGCAGGAACTTCCATTGAAGCCTTGTCACCTTCAACAGTAAGAAGAGATTGCTCTTCTTCTACTGCGTCGCCGATAGCTACCATGATTTCAGTTACTTCAACTTCATCACCGCCGATATCAGGAACGTGAACTTCTTTAAGCTCAGCCGCCGCTGCTGGAGCAGCTGCAACAGGTGCCGCCGCTTCAACTGCTGGCGCAGCCGGTGCTGCTGCAGCACCTTCCGCTTCGAAGATCATGATAAGAGAACCAGTAGAAACAGAATCACCTTCTGAAATCTTGATTTCTTTAACGATACCCGCTTGAGACGCAGGAACTTCCATTGAAGCTTTGTCGCCTTCAACAGTGATCAGTGACTGTTCTTCTTCAACCTTGTCGCCAACGTTTACAAGAATCTCAGTTACTTCAACCTCGTCAGCACCGATGTCTGGTACATTAATTTCGATTGTCATTGTATTTACCTACCTTAATGCCAGTCTTATGCGTATTGCGGGTTAATTTTGTCTGCGTCGATGCCGAATTTAGCAATTGCTTCAGCAACTACTGATTTCTCAACATCACCACGTTTAGCCAGTTCAGTAAGTGCTGCAACAACAACGTAGCCTGCATTTACTTCGAAGTGACGACGTAGGTTTTCACGGCTGTCTGAGCGACCGAAACCGTCAGTACCAAGTACTTTGTAAGACTCAGAAGGCATGAATGCACGTACTTGCTCAGCGTAGTTCTTCATGTAATCCGTAACTGCGATTGCAGGTTCGTTACCAAGAACAGTTGTGATGTAAGGTACTTTCTCTTCAGCTTCTGGGTGAAGCATGTTGTCACGCTCTACCGCTTGGCCGTCACGAGTCAATTCGTTGAACGACGTTACAGAGAATACATCAGATGCTACGCCGTACTCTTCGCTCAGGATCTTAGCGGCTTTACGCGCTTCGTTCATGATAGTACCAGAGCTCATTAATTGAACCTTAGACTTAGAACCAGCGTAAGACTCAAGCTTGTAGATACCTTTACGGATGCCTTCTTCAGCGCCTTCTGGCATTGCTGGCATTGCGTAGTTCTCGTTCATTACTGTTAGGTAGTAGTAAACATTCTCTTGGTTCTCACCGTACATGCGACGGATACCGTCTTGCATGATTACCGCTAGCTCGTAAGCAAACGTTGGGTCGTAAGAGATACAGTTAGGTACTGTGTTCGCCATGATGTGCGAGTGGCCATCTTCGTGCTGTAGACCTTCGCCGTTTAGCGTTGTACGGCCTGCAGTTGCACCAAGTAGGAAACCACGAGCTTGTTGGTCACCTGCTAACCAAGCCATGTCACCAATACGTTGGAAACCGAACATTGAGTAGTAGATGTAAAACGGAATCATCGGTAGATCGTTTGTGCTGTATGAAGTTGCAGCTGCAACCCATGAAGCCATAGAACCTAGTTCGTTGATACCTTCTTGAAGAACTTGACCAGAAGTCGCTTCTTTGTAGTAAGAAACGATGCCTTTATCTTCAGGCGTGTAGTCTTGACCGTGTGGGTTGTAAATACCAACCTGACGGAATAAACCTTCCATACCGAATGTACGAGCTTCATCACAGATGATAGGAACAATGTTCTTACCAATGTTCTTATCTTTAAGAAGGATGTTAAGCGTACGTACATAAGCCATCGTTGTAGAGATATCACGCTTCTGTTCACCCAGTAGAGGTGCGAATGCGTCTAGCTCAGGAACTTTGAACTCTTGCGTGAATTTTGGCAAACGCTGAGGAGTGTAACCTTGTAGTGCTTTACGACGAGCATGTAGGTATTCGTACTCAGCAGAACCTTCTTCCAGTGTTAGGTAAGGAAGCTCAGATACTTTCTCATCAGAAAGGATGTCTTGTAGGCCTAGACGGTCACGTAGGTATTGTACGTGAGTCATGTCCATCTTCTTAACACCGTGAGCGATGTTCTTACCTTCTGCAGCTTCACCCATACCGTAACCTTTAACTGTCTTAGCTAGGATTACTGTTGGTTTGCCACCTGTCTCTTTTGCATTGTTGAATGCAGCGAACAGTTTAGAAGAGTCGTGACCACCACGTTTCAGTTCGAAGATTTGGTCGTCAGTCATGTCTGCAACTAGTGCAGCTGTTTCTGGGTACTTACCAAAGAAGTGCTCACGTACGTATGCGCCATCTTTAGATTTGAATGTTTGGTAGTCACCATCGATAGTTTCATTCATTAGCTGAAGAAGCTTACCAGTCGTGTCTTTAGCTAGTAGAGAATCCCAGTTGCTACCCCAGATAACTTTAACAACGTTCCAACCTGCGCCTTTAAATAGGCCTTCAAGTTCTTGGATGATGCTACCGTTACCCATTACAGGGCCGTCTAGACGCTGTAGGTTACAGTTGATTAGGAAACATAGGTTGTCTAGCTTCTCACGCGCAGCGAAAGAGATAGCACCACGTGATTCTGGCTCATCCATCTCACCGTCACCTAGGAACGCGTATACACGCTGACCTGAAGTATCTTTCATGCCACGACCTTCAAGGTACTTAAGGAAGCGCGCTTGGTAGATAGCAGAGATAGGGCCTAGACCCATAGATACTGTAGGGAACTGCCAGAACTCAGGCATCAGTTTAGGGTGCGGGTAAGAAGGGATACCTTTACCATCAACTTCTTGACGGAAGTTATCTAGCTGCTCTTCAGTTAGACGACCTTCAACGAATGCACGAGAGTAGATACCTGGAGAGATGTGACCTTGGTAGTAAACTAGATCGCCACCGTCAGTCTCGTTTGGAGCACGGAAGAAGTGGTTGAAACATACTTCGTAGAACGCTGCTGCTGACTGGTAAGAAGCCATGTGACCACCAAGGTCTAGGTCTTTCTTAGAAGCACGCAATACAATCATGATTGCGTTCCAGCGAATAATCGAACGAATACGACGCTCAAGAGTTACGTCACCAGGGTAAGCTGGCTCTTGTGCTGCTGGAATTGTGTTGATGTAGTTCGTGTTGATGCCTGTAGCCATATCAACACCATCTAAACGCGCTTTATCTAGAACTTGTTCTAGTAAAAACTGTGCACGTTCTACACCTTCTTCACGTACTACTGACTCAAGAGCTTCTAACCAATCTTGAGTTTCCAGAGCATCAACGTCATGCTTCATGTCAGACATGGCGATCTATCCTTTTTGTTAGTTGGATTCTACTAAACACGTAAAAAGCCGAAGTATTACGACTATTTACCCTGTTGGATTCGACGTAAAGAACGTTCGCGGCGCGATTCTTCTTTGGTCAAATCCATCAATGTTTCTTCGATGTAAGCTAAATGAGAGTGTGACATTTCACGCGCCTGTTCTGGCTGTCCTGAAACGATCGCATCTACAATGTTAGCTCGATGTATACTCACTTTCTCCACAACGTCTTTACGACGATGCAACAGTTTTAAATTTTCTAAGACGTTTTGTTCGAGTAACGGAGCCAAGCTACGAACAATGTGCAATAACACCACATTGTGCGCTGCCTCTGTTAAAGCAATAAGAAAAGCCATCACAGCTGCAGACTCGGCTTCAATATCACCCTTATCTTGCGCACCGCGAATTTTTTCTTGGCATGCTTGAATTCGAGCAAAGTCTTCATCAGTACCACGTAATGCCGCGAAGTAAGCCGAAATCCCTTCCATCGCATGACGCGATTCCAACAAGTCTAGTTGGGTTTCAGAATGGGAGGACAACAAATTAAGCAAAGGATCTGAAAAGCTTTTCCAGATATTTTCGCTAACAAACGTACCTCCACCTTGACGGCGAGTAAGCAAGCGTTTTGCTTCTAAACGTTGTATCGCTTCTCGGATTGAAGGACGAGACACATCGAACTGTTTCGCCAGTTCACGCTCAGGCGGCAGCTGCTGCCCTGGAGCCAGTGTTCCTTCCACTATCAACCTTTCTAACTCTTGTTCGATAACGTCCGAGAGTTTTGGCTGACGAATCCTTTGATAAGCCATAGTTTGTTGTTCTTCTTTTTCTTCGCTGACAATTGGTATTACCAATTTTAAGTTGGGCAGAAATTAACATAATTAAAACGCCACTGTCCAGACTAAAATTGACCTGAATCATAGAACACAGCACGAATTAACCGTGATTTAACAAATGAAATTTAAAACAGCAACCAATTTGGTCTTACCATTTACAGGGGTAATACTTTTGGGGAGTATCCGTGCTAGAAAGTTTCAGGATAAAAATGGATTGTTTCAGAAAGATGAGTGCCACTTGATTAAAAATCAAACCAAGCGCACATTAGAGGTAGAAATCCTGTTCATAATTTTTAATATTAGATCGTTTGATAAGCTCGTCACACTCTCGATTTATTGACGCCCTCCCCCTAACCACTTTATTTACATCGCAACAACAAAAATTCACAAGTGATTATGCCTGGCGTTGACTATTCAACCACCAGCAACAATAAAAGCATCTTCAATAATGAGGCTTAAACCTTGAGCTCGCCTTTAAACTTCTGCCAGTCGAAAACCAAACCAGGGTCAGTTTTTCGTAGCGGGGCTATATATTGATGACCAGTGATACGTTCGGTGGTTATTTGAGGGAAAGTCGATACGATCGTTTCTGTTAATCGAGTAAGCGCTTGGTACTGCAGCTCTGTATAAGCGATAAAGTCGCTTCCTTCTAGTTCAATACCAATCGAATAGTCATTACACCTTTCACGGCCGGCAAAGCTGGACTGGCCAGCGTGCCAAGCTCTATCAAGGAACGAAACAAACTGCACAACCTCACCATCACGACGAATCAAGCAGTGTGCAGACACACCCATTTGGTGAATCACCTGAAAAAATGGATGCTCTTCTGGGTCAAGTTTGCCCGTAAAAAACTGTTCGATGTAAGGCCCACCAAATTGCCCCGGAGGTAAACTAATGTTGTGAACCACCAGCAGAGAGATATCGCAGACACTAGGTCTAACATCAAAATACGGGGAAGGAACATGCCGAGCGTTGTCATACCATCCGTTGGAGCTGATCGTCATCTTGGTCTCACTTTCTTTTCTGCTAGCACAATAAGATGTGACCTTACCCATAGAGCAGTCACGCTAGCCTCTTTAATTTGAAGTTAAGCAAGAGTATCATTCCATTCCCACTCCCTTTCAAGATTAGATTTGCGATGAAAAACACACATAACAGCCACCAACGCCTTGATTACTTAAAAGAGCAACTGCCGCTAGAGATCACTCGCGCAGTCGCTGAGACCATCAAAGAAGATCTAGGTGGAACGTTAGATCCAGCGGCTGATATTACGGCAAGTCTAATCCCTGCAGACGCAATCAACAGCGCAACCATCATTACCCGTGAGCACGGTGTGTTCTGTGGTAAAGCTTGGGCTGATGAAGTGTTTAAGCAATTGGGCGGTGAAGTCACTATCGAGTGGAACGTAGAAGACGGTGACAAGGTTGAACCAAACCAAACACTTTGCACGCTAGCAGGCCCTGCTCGCGCACTTTTAACCGGTGAGCGTAACGCAATGAACTTCATTCAAACACTATCGGGTTGTGCGACGGCGACAGCAATCTACGCTGACAAAATCAAACACACAGAATGCCGCCTATTAGACACGCGTAAAACAATTCCAGGCCTTCGCAGCGCACTAAAATACGCTGTGGCTTGTGGTGGTGGCTTCAACCACCGTATTGGTGTTTTCGATGCCTACCTAATCAAAGAAAACCATATCATCGCATGTGGTGGCATTGAGAAAGCGATCTCGACAGCAAAAGAGCTTAACCCGGGTAAGCCAGTGGAAGTGGAAACAGAAAGCCTAGCAGAGCTAGAGCAAGCGATCAGCGCCGGTGCAGACATCATCATGCTAGACAACTTCACCACTGACATGATGCGTGAAGCCGTTAAAATTAACGCAGGTCGTGCAGCACTAGAAAACTCAGGTAACGTGACTTTAGATACGATTGCAGAGTTCGCTGAAACGGGTGTCGATTACATCTCAGTGGGTGCACTGACTAAGCATCTAAAAGCAATGGACCTTTCAATGCGATTCAAAGCTTAATCTCATAGTTCTATCAATCACTTAACTTCTAGGCATGGCAATCAGCCATGCCTTTTTATTGCTTTTATTATCAGTATATCAATCAGTTAACTAAGCTGATCGCATAATTTTGCGCTCCATATGAAACAACACACCAATAAATACAAAACCACTCGCGCCTGCATCTGAACACCATTCCACTTCTAAATCTCAACTTCTATTCTTTCCATCAACCGGTGCTTGCACTGAAACAAACTAAACGAATGGAATAGAACAATGAAAAACAAAAGAAAAAACCAGAAAGGCTTTACGCTGATTGAATTGATGATTGTGGTGGCGATTATTGGGATTTTAGCTGCGTTTGCTGTGCCTGCTTATCAAAATTATACAAACCGAGCACATGCTAGTGAAATGTTAAGTGCTTCTTCAGCATTCAAGACAGCAACCAGTATATGCTTACTTGATGGACAAGCCGACTGTTCATCTGGAACTGGTGGTGTTCCTGGAAATCAACAATTTCAAAAAAATGCTACTGATGATTTCACTGTATCTTCCACTATTGCTCAAGCTGCATTAGGAACAGCGACAGGAAATATAACAGCAACAGTTGCAGCAAAAGGGGCATTAGCTGCTAATTCTACAGTTGTTTTAACTCCATCAATATCAGCCTCAGGTGTTACATGGGCAGTAACTTGTACCGGTGCTGGCAATGCAGACTGGTGTCCAGAAAGGTAATGTATACTAATCTTTGCACCGTTCTCCGTCAGGCTAACTTACTTAGCCTGACTCAAGAACAAGCCGTTGCGGAACATGTACAAGCTTCAGGTATTTCTACACCTGAAGCTTTGCTCACTCTGGGCTTATTCACCGGCGAGAGCCTCGCTAATAACATCAAAACCATTTTCGGTTTGCCGTTAGTGCAACTGGCCAATACTGACTATGAAATCTTGTGTGACCAATTGGGACTTCGAGAATTGATCACTAAGTATCGTGCTATCCCAGTTGTCCTCACTAACTCTACTCTCACGCTCGCCTCTGCCGATCCAACCGACTTGCAAGCTGAAGACGATTTTAGATTCGCGACTGGATTGCAGATAGAACTCGTTGTCGCTAACTATTCAGAATTAGAAGGCGCCATACGAAAGCTGTATGGTCGCTCTATTTCCGGGCAAGACTCTAAGCGCAAAGAGATCACCCAAGATGAGCTCGCCAATCTTGTTGAAGTCTCTGACGATGAAATGAGTTCAATTGAAGATCTCAGTCAAGACGATTCCCCTGTCAGTCGATTTATCAATCAGATACTGGTTGATGCGGTGCGTAAAGGCGCATCAGACATCCACTTCGAACCTTATGAAGAAAACTACCGAGTGCGTCTGCGTTGCGATGGCATTCTTGTTGAGGTCCAACAGCCCGCGTCTCATTTAAGCCGTCGGTTATCCGCTCGTTTAAAGATTCTCGCCAAACTTGATATCGCTGAACGTCGCTTACCTCAAGACGGCCGTATTAAGCTGCGTTTGAACGACGAGCTGGCGATCGATATGCGTGTGTCGACTCTACCGACATTGTGGGGAGAAAAGATCGTACTGCGTCTTCTAGACAGCAGCGCAGCCAATTTAGATATCGATAAATTAGGTTACAGCGAGGATCAAAAAGCGCTCTATCTCAATGCCCTAAAACGCCCGCAAGGGATGATCTTAATGACTGGGCCCACAGGCAGTGGCAAAACGGTCTCTCTTTACACAGGGCTTCGCATGCTTAACACCTCTGAGCGTAATATCTCAACAGCTGAAGATCCGGTGGAGATCAACCTGTGTGGTATCAATCAGGTACAGGTGACGCCAAAGATCGGTTTTGGGTTTGCCGAAGCACTACGATCGTTCTTGCGACAAGATCCTGATGTAGTGATGGTCGGTGAGATCCGTGATTTAGAAACCGCAGAGATCGCGATCAAAGCGTCGCAAACGGGTCACTTAGTCCTCTCGACACTCCATACTAACTCAGCTTCGGAAACCGTGACTCGGCTCGCCCATATGGGGATAGAACCATTTAACCTCGCTTCGTCATTGAGCCTGATTATCGCGCAGCGACTGGCAAGGCGGCTGTGTAACCACTGTAAAGCAGCTGACAACTCGCCGGACATATTTCTACGTCACTCTATTCCTAACAATCAAACACTCTACAAAGCCACCCCACAAGGGTGCAATGAGTGTAATCAGGGCTATTCCGGTCGAGTGGGTATCTACGAAGTGATGCCGTTTACCGACAAACTAAAAAATAGTCTGATCAATAAACCTAACGCGTTAGAGATTGAAGATCTCGCGCGTAGAGAAGGAATGAGAACACTGCAAGAATCCGGTATCGATAAGTTGCTTGAAGGCACGACCAGCTATCAAGAACTGCAACGTGTTCTGTATCTATAATCCATCGGAGCACTCATGAGCACTAAACTGCAGTCACAATTAAAAAACTACCACTGGAAAGGCATAAACAGCTCAGGCAAAAAGGTGTCAGGGCAAACCTTGGCACTCGCTGAATTAGAAGTACGAGAAAAGCTCAAAGATCAGCATATTCAGATTAAGAAAATCAAAAAGAAAAGCATCTCAGCAGTCACTCGTTTAACACACCGAGTCAAAGCCAAAGACATCACCATTTTGACTCGACAACTTGCGACCATGCTTGCCACTGGCGTGCCTATCGTTCAGGCCATTAAGCTAGTGTCAGACAATCACCGTAAAGCTGAAATGAAATCAATTCTATTGCACATCTGTCGAGGTGTCGAAGCGGGAACCCCTATATCAAAAGCGATGCGGACGGCAAGCTCTCACTTTGACGACCTGTACACCGACTTAGTCGCTACTGGCGAGCTTTCCGGAAACCTAGCGCAAGTCTTTGAGCGCTTAGCAACCTATAGAGAAAAGAGTGAGCAGCTAAAGTCTAAGGTCATAAAAGCACTGATTTATCCCACAATGGTGGTCGCTGTCGCTTTTACTGTCTCTTACTTAATGCTCACCATGGTAATTCCCGAATTTGAATCGATGTTTTCAAGCTTCGGGGCAGACCTCCCTTGGTTTACTCAACAAGTACTCTCCCTTTCGCATTGGGTACAGGCTTACAGTCTTTATGCTGCCGTTGGCATAGGGTTAGTCACATTATTTACCTACCAACTGCGTCAACGGTCTTATTCCATTCGTTTATCATTCAGCCGTCTAGGTTTGCGATTCCCTATTCTTGGCGGAGTATTGGCCAAAGCCTCAATCGCCAAATTCAGCCGAACCTTATCAACCAGTTTTAGTTCAGGGATTCCTATTTTAACCAGCCTGAAGACCACAGCCAAAACCGCAGGTAACCTGCATTATGAATCGGCCATCATCGAGGTTCACCGTGAAACTGCCGCTGGCATGCCGATGTATATCGCGATGCGCAATACCGATGCTTTTCCTGAGATGGTTTTACAGATGGTCATGATAGGAGAAGAGTCCGGTAACCTTGATGACATGCTCAATAAAATCGCATCTATTTATGAATTTGAAATCGACAACACCGTCGATAATTTAGGTAAGATTCTAGAGCCACTGATCATCGTATTTTTAGGCACCGCTATTGGTGGGCTTGTTGTCGCGATGTACTTACCGATCTTTAATCTTATGAGTGTGTTAGGATAGCTCAAAGCAACCAAACACCCTTCAAGCAGAGAACCACTGCTTGTATTGATTAAGTGGTAAAGGACACTATGGAAGTATTTCACTACTATCCTTGGCTATTCCCCGTATTAGCTTTCATTTTTAGCCTTCTTATTGGCAGTTTCCTCAACGTAGTCATACACCGTTTACCGATTATGATGGAACGAGAGTGGCAACAAGAGTGCTCGGAGTATTTCTCTCAATATAAAATTCCTGCGCCAGAGGGGAAGTTCAATCTCAGTATCCCTCGTTCGGCTTGCCCGAAATGTAAAACCCAATTAAGAATCGCCGACAATGTTCCAATATTGAGCTGGTTGTTCTTGAAAGGTAAGTGTCATAGCTGTGCTAACCCAATCAGTGCTCGCTATCCATTGGTCGAACTGCTGACTGCAATACTATGCACCGTAGTGGCTAGCCACTTTGGTTTCAGTTACTACGCCATTGCTTTGATTTTTTTCACCTTTGCATTGATTGCCGCAACCTTTATCGACCTAGATACCATGCTGTTACCTGATCAAATCACCTTACCTTTGGTTTGGTCTGGTATCGCGTTAGCACTGTTTAACATCAGCCCAGTATCGCTTCAAGATTCCGTAGTTGGCGCAATGGCCGGCTACCTAGCTTTGTGGTCTGTTTATTGGTTGTTCAAGCTACTAACAGGCAAAGAAGGCATGGGATATGGAGACTTCAAACTCCTAGCCGCATTAGGTGCATGGCTGGGTTGGCAACATCTGCCGATGATCATTCTTTTATCTTCGCTTGTCGGCCTAATATTTGGTTTGATTCAACTTCGCTTGAAACAGCAAGGCATAGATAAAGCGTTCCCATTTGGACCTTACCTAGCGATTGCGGGTTGGGTAAGTTTAATGTGGGGTAACGACATCATGGGTTGGTATTTAACTTCTGTATTAGGAATTTAACCATGGCAATCATTATCGGATTAAGCGGTGGGATCGCCAGTGGTAAAACGACGGTAGCTAATCTCTTCAGCGAACATTTTCACATTGATATTGTCGATGCTGATATCGTGGCACGTGAAGTGGTGGCGTTGGGCAGTGAAGGTCTAAAACAGATTGCGACTCATTTTGGTGAAGAGGTATTGCTCGAAGATGGGGCGCTAAACCGAGCTAAACTGCGCGAAGTGATCTTTTCTGATCCCACAGAGAAACAATGGCTCAATGAACTGCTTCACCCTATGATCCGCGACAAAATTGACAGTGACCTGTCTAAAATCACATCCCCATATGGTTTATTAGTCGCACCGCTATTGGTTGAAAACCAAATGCAAGGCATGACCGATCGCGTATTAATCGTTGATGTGCCGGTAGAAGTGCAAATAGAACGTACGATGAGTCGCGATAATGTTTCTAGGGAACAAGTTGAATCAATATTAAAATCACAGGTATCAAGAGAACAGCGCTTAGCAGTTGCAGATGACGTGATTAAAAACCATACTAAAAACCAAGAACTTTTGCCTCAAATCACAGATTTACATCAAAAGTATCTGGCAATCAGTGCAGTAGATGGGTCAGAATAGAACAATGTTGAATGAAGGTTTGCTCGATGATCACCCACAAATTTGAACATCCTCTAAATGAGAAAACACGCATCTACTTAAGAGTTGAATCACTCTTGAGGCAGTTACACCTGTCTTCTGCATTTTCCGATGCTCAACAGTATCAACTCTTTTTCCGTTCTATCTTTGATCTGATTGAAATATTCGAACAGATACAACTTAAGAGCGAACTCGCAAAAGATATTGAAAAACAGCGTGTAACCTATAAAAGTTGGTTAGATGTTGAAGGTGTCGACCAAGAGATGCTGACATCATTGCTCAATGATATTAGTCATATCTATCGTGAACTGATGCAGGCGGAACGTTTTGGGCAATCATTAAAAGAGGACCGCTTCCTTAGCGCTATTCGTCAACGCTTTAACTTGCCAGGTGGCTCATGTTGCTTTGATTTACCGGCTCTACATTATTGGCTTCATCTTCCTCTTGATAAAAGAATTAGAGATGCTAAGACATGGATGGATAGCTTACAGCCTCTGTATGAAGCGCTAACACTATGGTTGAAGCTCACCAGAGAGACTGGTCACTTTAAGGATCAGATCGCTCGTACAGGTTTCTTCCAAAGCGATGCTGATGAAGCGAATATCCTTCGCCTTTCAATTCCAATGCAGTACGGTGCCTACCCGATGATCTCGGGACATAAAAACCGTTTCGCTATTAAATTTATGAGCTTTGAAACTGGGCAAGCCTGTACTCAAGATATTGAATTTGAGTTGGCTATCTGCAGCTAATTCATTACCTTTATTGTTTGGCTTGAGTTGTCACTTGAGCCTAAACTATTTCTTATGCCAACCACAGTAAGTAAGTGTTCATAAATAGCGTAGGAAAAAGGCTTGAGAACAAGACAGAAATTTTCGATAAGTAGTTATTCTACAATCAAAATTTCTAACGAAGTTATCGAGCGTTTTAACAAGCTAGGATGACCAGTTATTTGCTACGATTGGTATTACTACCCCCTCTAATTAAGAATCACTATGTCGAACAAAATCACCATCGTTAAATGCCCTCAATGTAACACTGACGTTGAATGGGGTGAACAAAGCCCACATCGCCCGTTTTGCAGCAAGCAATGTCAGATGATTGATTTCGGTGAATGGGCAGACGAAGAGAACAGTATCGCTGGCGCACCTGACATGTCGGATAGCGATGGTTGGTCGGAAGACCCACACTAAGCGAGTAGCGAGTAGCGAGTA
>NZ_JBFRKT010000009.1:0-17738 GCF_041469545.1 Vibrio sp. 10N.286.49.C3 | reverse complement strand
CGAGTAGCGAGTAGCGAGTAAATTTTGAAGGGTTGGCGTTTTACGTCAATCCTTTTTTATTGCCGGTAAAATGGTATGAGTAGAGATTCCCTACTCCTTCCTTCGTCAGTCTAGGGAATGACGGTTACTGTCACTACGGGATTCTATTAGCCACAGCCTACCTACTGAGCCTTTACCTCAATAAATCTTCATCACTCAATGCCAGATTCCGGTTACCCATTCGTTATCCTCAAGAGTGAGGAACGAGCGAGTTGGGGATCTCTTACCTGTGAGACTCTAAATAGCAGACACAAAAAAGCGGAGCCAAATGGCTCCGCTTTTATCGATAGAATGCAAAAAGAATTACTTCTTAGTAAGCTTCTCTTTAATACGAGCTGACTTACCAGAACGCTCACGTAGGTAGTACAACTTGGCACGACGTACTGCACCACGGCGTTTAACTTCGATGCTATCAACCATTGGAGAGTGAGTTTGGAACGCACGCTCTACGCCTTCACCGTTCGAGATCTTACGAACTGTGAATGCAGAGTGTAGACCACGGTTACGAATAGCGATTACAACGCCTTCGAAAGCCTGTAGACGCTCACGGTCACCTTCTTTTACCTTAACCTTAACTACAACAGTGTCACCTGGTGCGAATTTAGGAAGGTCTGATTTTAGTTGCTCTTCTTCAAGAGCCTTGATGATGTTGCTCATTTGTATAAATTCCTAGAATAAACTGATACTAAATTTAATAGGTTACTGCTTGCTTTTCGTTAAGAGCGTTGCTCTTTAATGAATTCAGCCAGTAATTGTTCCTGTTCGTCAGTCAGAGCTAGGTTTTCCAGGAGTTCTGGTCTTCTTAGCCAAGTTCGGCCCAACGATTGTTTCAATCGCCAGCGACGAATGTCCTTATGGTTTCCAGACTTGAGTACCGATGGCACATCTTTATCGTCTAGCACCTCAGGGCGCGTATAATGGGGACAATCTAGCAAACCATTTGCAAAAGAATCTTCTTCTGCTGATGCGAAATCTCCAAGTACACCCGGAACAAACCGAGAGACTGAATCAATCAACGTCATGGCTGGCAGCTCGCCACCCGTCATCACAAAATCTCCAATCGACCATTCTTCGTCGACTTCAGATTGAATGATGCGCTCATCTACCCCTTCATAGCGACCACAAATAAGAAGCAAGTTCTCGTTTGTTGCCAGCTCTTCAACACCTTGTTGGTCGAGCTTACGACCTTGAGGTGAAAGGTAAATAACCTTCGTCTTTCCCGGTGCTGCCTGTTTGGCTGTTTGGATAGCATCGCGCAAAGGCTGAACCATCATTAACATGCCAGGACCACCACCGTAAGGTCTGTCATCAACAGTGCGATGTTTATCATGAGTGAAATCGCGAGGATTCCATGTCTCAATAGATAAAAGACCTTTTTTAACCGCTTGACCTGTTACTCCAAAATCAGTAACAGAACGGAACATTTCAGGAAAAAGGCTAATAATGCCAACCCACATGTGTTCTCTCGCTCTGTAATTTGGAGTTAGAATCCAGGATCCCAGTCAACTTCGATCCGGCGAGCTTCGCGATCAACTTTCTTGATCACTTGCTCTTCAAGGTACGGGATTAACCGTTCCTTTTGGCCAAAAGCATCTTTAAGATTTGCTTTGATTACTAGAACATCGTTCGAGCCAGTTTCTAATAGGTCAGTGACCTCACCAAGGTTGTAACCTTTAGTGGTAAAAACTTGCATACCGAACAATTCGCGCCAGTAGAATTCATCTTCTGACAATTCAGGTAATGAAGCAGGGTCAATAGCAATTTCAAAATTGGTCATCAGTTGCGCGTCTTCACGTACATCTAATCCCGCTAGCTTACATACATAGCCTTGACCATGACGTTTCCAGCTTTCAACTTTATACTCAACCCACTCGCCCTTTAGCTTTAAATACCAAGGACTGTAATCAAATATGCTTTCAGCATTGTCTGTGTAGGAGAACACTTTAAGCCAGCCACGAATACCATAGGTAGACCCAAGTTTACCCATAACAATTCTTTCGTTTTGCTCGCTCATCGTTTCTTTACCCTTCATCGACATAAGCTATTTCTCTTTTTAAAAAAGAATTAAGCCGCTTTTTGAGCGTCTTTAACTAGCTTAGCTACGCGGTCAGATAGAGATGCGCCTTGACCAACCCAGTGGTTAACACGATCTAGGTCTAGACGTAGACCTTCTTCTTGACCTTGAGCAGTAGGGTTAAAGAAACCTACTTTCTCGATGAAACGGCCAGTTACAGAGTTACGGCTATCCGCAACTACGATTTGATAAAATGGGCGCTTCTTTGCACCGTGACGTGCCAAACGAATGGTTACCATGTCGTCCTCTTTGCTTTCTTAATAAAATAATTAACCCCAAGTATAAGTAAATAGCTTGGGGTCTCGTGCCAAATTAAAGCCCCGGAATTTTACTCTTATTCCGGGGCAATGCAAGGGCTTTAGCTATTTTTTCACCAACATAGCCACCGTTCACTTTCTGTGACACGGCTAACACTATGAAAAGTAACGTAGCTAAAGCTTACATTTGTAGATTATCGGCCAAACGGGTTAAAACCACCACCCATTCCGCCCATACCTCCACCGCCGCCCATCATGCCTTGCATGTTGCGCATCATGCCTTTCATTCCACCTTTCTGCATTTTCTTCATCATCTTCTGCATTTGAGTGAACTGTTTAAGCATACGGTTTACATCTTGTACTTGCGTACCAGAACCTGCAGCAATACGCTTTTTGCGTGAGCCTTTGATTAGGTCTGGGCGCTGACGCTCTTTCATTGTCATAGAGTTGATGATCGCTTCCATTTGCTTGAACATCTTGTCATCAACTTTATCTTTAACGTTGTCTGGTAGCTGAGACATGCCTGGAAGCTTATCCATCATGCCCATCATGCCGCCCATGTTTTTCATCTGACCAAGTTGCTCACGGAAGTCTTCAAGGTCAAAGCCTTTCTTCTCTTTGAACTTCTTAGCCAGTTTCTCTGCTTTCTCGGTATCAACGTTTTTCTGTAGGTCTTCAATAAGAGACAGTACGTCGCCCATACCAAGGATACGAGAAGCAACACGATCTGGGTGGAATGGTTCTAATGCGTCAGTCTTTTCACCAACACCTAAGAATTTAATCGGCTTACCTGTGATGTGACGAACAGACAGTGCAGCACCACCACGCGCGTCACCATCCACTTTCGTTAAGATAACACCAGTTAGTGGTAGCGTATCGCCAAAGGCTTTTGCAGTATTCGCAGCATCTTGACCTGTCATAGCATCAACAACGAACAGCGTCTCTACTGGTTTAATGGCAGTATGAAGCTCTTTGATTTCACCCATCATCTCTTCATCGATAGCCAAACGACCGGCAGTATCGACAATTAGCACGTCGTAGAATTTCTTCTTCGCGTGGTCGATTGCAGCGTTTGCAATATCAAGAGGCTTTTGGTCAGCTGAAGATGGGAAGAAGTCGACACCAACATCGCTTGCTAAGGTTTCGAGCTGTTTGATCGCGGCTGGACGGTAAACGTCGGCAGACACAACCAAAACTTTCTTCTTATCACGCTCAGTCAGGAGCTTAGATAGCTTACCTACCGATGTGGTTTTACCCGCACCTTGTAGACCCGCCATTAAGATAACGGCTGGCGGTTGTGCTGCCAGGTCAAGAGCCTCGTTAGACTCCCCCATCACAGCTTCAAGTTCAGCTTGAACGATCTTAATGAATTCTTGACCCGGGGTGAGAGATTTAGAAACCTCAACACCTACAGCGCCTTCTTTTACGCGCTTAACAAAATCGCGGACAACTGGCAGTGCAACGTCGGCTTCAAGTAGCGCCATACGTACTTCACGCAGCGTCTCTTTAATATTGTCTTCGGTCAGGCGACCTTTACCGCTGATGTTTTTCAGCGTTTTGGATAGACGATCCGTTAAATTATCAAACATAGTTTTCTCTTCGCTCAAAACTGCGACTATTACTGTGAGTATACATTAGCGCGGATTAGAGTCATACCCGTTGTGGAGCGTTAATCATCCACGCATGTGATGTGAGACATTATTCACTTGGAATTGAATGAGGTTCACCATAGCCCCAAAGAGCGATGCGAGGTATAATTCGCCAATTAGTAATCATTTAAATGGATACCATGGACAGTCTTATTGCGATCGCAGCAGCCTTTCTTTATACAATGGCGATTTTCACGATCATTCCAGGTCTCGTGCACCAAACAGGAATCCGTGTAAAAACGGTGTTTATCAGCGCATTACTTGCTTTAGTTTTCCATGCTTGGTTGCTTGGCGATTTAATCTTTAATGCCAGTGGTCAAAACCTCAGTATCTTAAACGTTGCTTCTTTAATCAGTTTAATCATATCTGTGGTCATGAGCGGTGCTATGCTCAAAACCCGTTTGTGGTTCATCTTGCCGGTTGTTTATAGCTTCGCTGCTCTAAATCTAATGGCTGCCACTTTTCTTCCTAGTACCTTCATCAAACACTTAGAGAATGACCCGAAGCTGTTGCTACACATATCTTTAGCTCTGTTCTCATACGCGACACTTACCATCGGTGCGCTATACGCTATGCAACTCGCGTGGCTAGATCACAAACTTAAAAAGAAAAAAGCCTTAGTGATAAACCCTAACCTACCTCCTTTAATGATGGTGGAAAGACAGCTTTTCAAGATCATTTTAATCGGTAATGGTTTGTTAACAGGTACTTTATTAACTGGACTTATCTTCGTACAAGATATGTTTGCTCAAGGTAAAGCACATAAAGCGGTATTGTCTTTTATAGCTTGGGTTATCTATTCCATCCTTCTTTGGGGTCACTATCAGAAAGGTTGGCGTGGGCAAAAAGTCACATGGTTTGCCCTTGCGGGTGCCACCATGCTCACATTAGCTTACTTCGGTAGCCGCTTCGTTCAGGAAATAATCCTGAATTAGTCAGTATAATGAAGGCAAGGTCTCACACACCTTGCCTTTAAAATATTGAGTACGATACATTCAATTGACATCTCGACCATGTTCGGTCATAAATTAATCAAGATACAAAAAAAAGGAAAAGAATAGTTTTGGACGACATATCAACGGGTATCTTATTTGCGCTACTCGCGTGTCTCATTGTAATTTCTGGTTATTTCTCTGGTTCCGAAACGGGCATGATGTCCTTGAACCGCTACCGTTTAAAGCACTTGGCCAATACGGGTCATAAAGGTGCCAAACGCGTAGAAAAACTTCTAAGTCGCCCAGACAGATTGATTGGCCTTATTCTCATCGGCAACAATCTCGTCAATATTCTTGCATCCGCGATCGCGACTATTCTTGGTATGCGTATCTACGGAGATATCGGTGTTGCAATCGCAACCGGAGCCCTGACCCTGGTGATCCTCGTGTTTGCTGAGGTTACACCAAAAACCATTGCTTCTCTTTTCCCTGAACGAGTTTCTTACGCCAGCAGCATTCTATTAATAATACTGATGAAGGTGCTATCTCCATTGGTTATCTTGGTCAACTTTATTACCAATGGCTTCATTCGTATCTTAGGCGTTAAAGCTAACCATGATGCAACCGATCATCTAAGCTCAGAAGAACTCAGAACCGTAGTAAATGAAGCGGGTAGCCTAATACCACAGCGTCACCAAGATATGTTGGTGTCTATTCTCGATTTAGAACACGTCACCGTGAATGACATAATGGTGCCACGTAACGAGATCACCGGCATCGACATCACTGATGATTGGAAATCGATCGTGCGTCAGCTCACTCATTCACCTCATGGTCGCATCGTGTTGTACCGTGATCAGATAGATGAAGTGGTTGGCATGCTGAGGCTACGTGAAGCTTATCGCTTGATGCTCGAAAAGAACGAATTCAATAAAGAGACCCTGCTGCGTGCTGCAGATGAGATCTACTTTATTCCGGAAGCGACACCGCTTAACACCCAACTGCTTAAATTCCAACGCAACAAACAGCGTATCGGTTTGATTGTTGATGAGTATGGCGATATTAACGGTTTGGTTACCCTCGAAGATATTCTCGAAGAGATCGTGGGCGAATTTACGACTTCAATCGCACCAAGTTTATCTGAAGAGATCACACCACAAAGCGATGGTAGCTTCTTGATTGAAGGCAGCGCTAATATCCGAGATATCAACAAAGGTTTGCAGTGGGCACTGCCTACCGATGGACCAAGAACACTTAATGGTTTGATACTGGAGCATCTTGAAGATATTCCAGAGAGTCACCTGAGTGTTCAGGTTGCCAGCCATCCAATGGAAATTGTTGAGCTCGAAGAGAATCGCATCAAGCTGGTGCGTGTGTTTCCGCAGATCGTAAACGGATAGAGGCGACTCATTATATGAGAGTAACCCACTGAGTTACCAACTAAGTCCCTCTACAACAAAAGGCCCGGTTCATTGAACCGGGCCTTTTAGTATCTAGCTCTTTTTGTATCTAGCTCGCTCACTCTCTAGTGCAAAATGTATCTAGAGTGAAGCGCATTCAATGTGAACCAAAAATGATTAGTCGATTTTAAGCTCTTGAAGCATCGACTCTGGCAATGCCAGTTCATCATTTTTGTTTACTGAAATACCGGTAGCGATGATTGCATTCGCAATCTCTTTAGCTTCATCTAAGGAATGCATTGCCGCAGTACCACACTGGTATTCGTTCAACTCAGGGATCTTATTCTGGTTCTCAACTTTCAGTACGTCTTGCATAGCCGCTAACCAAGCTTCAGCCACTTGCTGCTCTGAAGGCGTACCAATCAAGCTCATATAGAAACCGGTACGACACCCCATAGGCGATATATCAATGATTTCAACCGCAGAGCCATTGAGGTGAGCACGCATGAACCCAGCGTATAGGTGCTCGAGAGTATGAATACCTCTCTCAGATAGGATATCTTTGTTTGGCGCAGTAAAACGCAGGTCAAATACCGTAATGGTATCCCCTTTTGGGGTTTGCATTGTTTTAGCAACACGAACTGCAGGTGCGTTCATGCGCGTGTGATCAACAGTAAAACTATCTAATAAAGGCATTGCTATTCTCCATGACGATTGGCTTTAAAAAAACCAACTTCGATTGTCTTCTAGTTCTTTTCGGCACTGTTTAAGTTGCCATCCATAATCTTTTGCTTGCTGTTCGACTTTGCGAGCCACCTTAATCAACGATGGTTTGCTGTTGTATGATTTGCGCTTATAGCCACCACGGCCTTCATGATAAGCCAGATATTGGTTATACGGGTCCCATAATGAGATTCCTAACTGACGGCGCGTCTCGCTGGTGTACCAACCAATGAACATTAATGCATCATCAAAATTGGTTCTCGAACCACCATTATTGGTCGCTTTTTGAAAGTCTTCCCAAGCAGGGTCTTGAGCTTGTGCATAGCCATAGGCACTACTGACTCTTCCCCACGGTATAAAGCCAAGAATATAATCTTTTGGTGGACGCGCATCATGTCGAAAGCTGCTCTCTTGTTTAACAAAAGCCATCGCGACGTTAATCGGTGTGCCCCACTCATCTTGCATATCGACCGCATCTTCATACCAAGAAGGGTGCTCTCTGAAGATGCTGCATATATTATTTTGCTGCTTAGGAGGAGGCGTCGCACATCCAACCAATAGGCTAGAGACAATACCAACAGTCACGACTGGTAACCATTTTCCACCCACATGAGTAGACTGACCTAATAAGGCTTGCTTCCTTTCCACCAAAGTCTCGCTATGCTTTTAAATATGAAAAATAGTCCGTTAAGAAACTATCAAAATCTTGAGTGCTCGCTTCTTCACTTTGCTGTTGAGCAATGACAGAGCGTTGAACTTCCGCTTCCATTAACTCAGCAGAATAAACTTTATATTGGTGTGCCTTGTGTTGTTGAGCATACGTTTTTCCTAACGCACAACCCACTTTACCCAAACCACCCAATTTCTTGGTCTCTTCTAATAACTGGCCAGAAATGGTCAACTCAGGGTTATCAATCCAGGCTTCAAGCGTATCGCACGTTTCTTGGTATGCACGACCACCTTGCTCAGCATCCATCAACTCAGCGATAACTCGAAGATCTTTGAATACATTTTTAGCCCAGTCTTGCAGAGACAGTCTTTCTCCATCACAACCAATCTTGAGCTCTAAACCAACCTGACGACCTTCTAAGATCACCTTGTTCCAGTTATCGCGCCAGCATTCAAGTTCGCAGTTATCCATCTCAGCAGAGTCTGATAACACGCTCCACGTTAGGAATAAATCTAAGAAGCGAACTTGCTGTTCATTGATGCCAATTGAACTGAATGGGTTTACGTCTAAAGAGCGAACCTCGATGTACTCAACGCCAGCACGAGCCAGTGCTTCAGATGGTTTCTCGCCACTTTTCGCCACACGCTTAGGACGGATTGGAGCATAAAGCTCATTCTCAATTTGCAGTACGTTGCTATTTAGTTGACGGTATTCCCCATCAACCTTAGTGCCAATCTCAGCGAATTCTTCTGATGGTGTGCGAATCGCTTGATTCAAACCTTCAAGGTATTGGTCTAGGCTGTTGAAGCCAATCTTCAGTACACTTTGCGCACTGTTGGTGTAACCAAGGTCACTTAAGCGCAATGCCGTTGCTTTGGGTAGATACAGTGTTTCTCCAACCTTTTCAAAAGGTAGGTTGGTTTCTCTTCCTTTGATAAAAGAAGAACATAGCGCAGGTGAAGCACCGAAGAAGTATGGGATTAACCAACCAAAGCGGTAGTAATTACGAATCAAACCGAAGTACGCATCTGATTTAGCTTCGCAACGCGCTTCTTCGGTTTGCTCTCCAAACAGACTGTCCCAAAAGCTTTCTGGGAAAGAGAAGTTGAAGTGAACACCCGAAATAATCTGCATCAGACTACCGTAGCGACGCTTTAGGCCTTCACGATATAGCGTCTTCATCTTACCGTTGTTAGAAGTACCGTATTGCGCAAGCTGAATGTAATCTTCACTCCCCACATAACAAGGCATAGAGAGTGGCCACAGCTTTTCGCCGTCTAACTTGGTTTGAGTGAAGTGATGGATATCAGACAACTGATTCAAAAGCGTCGGAACGTCGTTAGAAACAGGCGTGATAAACTCCAGTAGCGACTCAGAGAAATCGGTCGTTACCCATTCGTTCATCAACGCAGATCCTAAAGCCTTAGGGTGCGGCCCAGTAGCAAGATGCCCATCTTCCGTGTAGCGCAATGTTTCCCTTTCAACACCACGACCAAATTGAGAGAAGGTCTTAGGGTTGGTTGCAACTTGCTTTAGTCGCGCAGCAAAATCAGTCAAAATTCTGTTCACTTATCTTATATCGTTCTGATTAGAACTATCATAAATTAGGTTGGAGGAGAAAAATAGAGTCTTTTCCCTCCCCCTTTAATGTGT
Source organism: Vibrio sp. 10N.286.49.C3 (assembly GCF_041469545.1). NCBI lineage: Bacteria > Pseudomonadati > Pseudomonadota > Gammaproteobacteria > Vibrionales > Vibrionaceae > Vibrio > Vibrio sp. 10N.286.49.C3. Next base: position 8,338 of record NZ_JBFRKT010000009.1, on the reverse strand, counting down.
ACTCTAACGAATGATTTCAAGCTCTTCTATTGGAATATCTAACTTTTCTAGTTGAGGACGCAGCGAAGTCGCATCACCAACAACAATTATTTGATAATCATTCGGGTCAAACCATTTCTTCGATAGCTCGTTTAAGGTCTCTTTTGAAACCGTTTCAACTATCTGATTACGCTGTTGTAGGTAATCTTCATCAAGGCTCAATGCAACAATATTACTCAACAATCCAGCCTTTTGACTTGGCGTTTCGTATTTAAGTGCATCTTGTTGACCGACGGCAAGGCGCATAAATTTCACCTCTTCGTCAGTTAATCCACTCTGACTAAATTCATTTAGCTCGGCGATAAACTCTTGAATCGATGGAACCGTCGCATTGGCTCTCACTTGAGCACTAAATACTACCGCACCAGTTTCACGCGTACTCGCGAAGTAACCGCTAGCACCGTAAGTGTACGCCTTGTCTTCACGTAAGTTTTGGTTAATGCGGCTATTGAAGTTACCGGCTAAGTTAAAGTTGACTAACTGGCTCAAATACAACTCACCAGTCGCGTCGAAAGGTAAACCTTTACGTACTAAACGAACAATACTTTGCGGTGCACCCGGTTTATCAACTAAATACAGATGCTGTCCTGAAAGCTCTTTGATGATCTGCGGACGCGTTAGTGGTGCCGCATCGCCTTGCCACTGTTCAAAGAATTGTAGCTGTTTCCCTATCTCTTTCTTCGATATGTCTCCCACAACAACAATATTGGCACCTTCCGGTGTGTAGTGTTGTGCATAGAATTTTTTCACATCATCTAAGGTTAGATCCGATAGAGACGCCTTGGTGCCATCGCTTGCTCGAGCAAAAATACTGTCACCAAATAGCACTTCACGGGTTGCTTGAGAAGCCATCCAGCTTGGTTGTTGGTGTTGATAGACAACGCCTTCAAGCATCTGCTTCTTAACGCGTTCGAAGTCTTGCTCATCAAACTTAGGCTCAAACAGAACCTCTTGTACGATCGCTAAGGTTTGAGGCAGGTTTTTCTCTAGCGTTGAAACCGAGATATCCGTGGTATAACTGCCTGCGCCAATGCTAACGCTACTGCCAAGCTTATCTAAGGTTGCCTGTAGTTCTTCAACCGTTCGTTTAGTCGACCCCTCTTCCATCATCGAAGCCGTTAGGTTCGCTAAGCCTTCTTGACCTTTACGAACATAGCGTTCGCCTGCAGGCAGTTGAATTTGCAGCTGTACTGTCGGCGTTTCACTGGTCACGGTACCAATCAAGTCAGTGCCGTTCGCAAAGTGCATGCGGTACAACTCAGGCATGGTCGCTTCAACACCAAAGTTCACTTCTGGCATCACGCTGCGATCAAATGTGTTTGGCGCCTTTCTAAAATCCAGTTGGTCTTCCGTCACCTTGCTGTATTCAGGAAGGGTACGTGCAGGTGTGGTAAAGGTAGCCTCACGAACCGCTAAGTCGAGTTTTTTCTTAGGAACCACACTCAAAGTAACCTTATGCTTACCCTCAATAAATTCTTGGTAGGCTTTGCTGACGCTTTCTGGTGTTACCGCTCGAATTTGATCGAGTTGCGATTCAATGCGATCCGGCTGACCATAGAAGGTTTGGTTAGACGCAAGCTGTGAAACCTTGCCTTTAACACTTTGCAGTGCAAAAACTGCATCCGCTTCTGCCATACCAGTGATCTGGTCTAAACGCTCTTGTTCAACGCCCTCTTTCGAGAATTGATCTAAGGTATCCATCAGCTCTTTGTTTAGAACCGTCAAATCGCCTTTTTCACCTGAATTACCCATCGCATACACATACATGGTACATGCAAGCTCAGCACAATCATGGAAAGATCCTGCGCTCACCGCTTTTTGCGTTTTTACGAGATTTTGATACAAGTAACTGTTGGTGCCAGAACCTAACACGTTGGACAGTGCATTCAATGAAGCCTGCGTCTCTTCACCACGATACGTTGTTGGCCAACCAACAAGCACCATCGGCTGACGAATATTATCTTTTAAGGTGATGTACTTGTCTTCAGTCAGCACTGCAGGTTGCTTCTCTGCCGCCTTAACTTCAGGTCCTTGAGGGATAGGGCCAAAGTACTTGTTAACCCACTCTAGCGTGTCATCAACGTCGATATCACCACCGATCGTTAACACGGCATTGTTTGGGCCATACCAACGTAAGAAGAATGCCTTAAGGTCATTCACATCAACACGATCCAAGTCTTCAACATAACCGATTGGTTGCCACGAGTAAGGGTGACCTTCTGGATACAGTGCTTCTCCCATGCGCTCCCACATCAAACCGTAAGGGCGGTTTTCATAGCTTTGCGCTCGCTCATTCTTAACCGTGCCTCTTTGCACCTCAAATTTCTTTTGAGAAACCGCATCTAACAAGAAACCCATTCTGTCCGATTCTAACCACAACATTTTTTCGAGTTGGTTAGAAGGAACGGTTTCAAAGTAGTTAGTGCGGTCACGGTTGGTGGTGCCATTTAACGAACCACCCGCTTCGGTGATGATCTTAAAGTGCTGTTGATCACCGACGTTCTCTGAGCCTTGGAACATCATGTGTTCAAAGAAGTGAGCAAAGCCTGATTTGCCAATCTGTTCACGAGCAGAACCCACATGATAGGTCACATCAACATGAACAAGTGGATCAGAATCATCAGGAGAAAGAATAACGGTCAAGCCGTTTTCAAGCTGATACTTAGCATAAGGAATCACGACTTTATCTTTAGAAGGCTTAACCTCTTCTAACAGAGTGACGCCTTCCGGTAACGAGGAAAAGAAGGGTGTTGAGCTAGGTACATTGTAAGAACAGCCAGCAATGGCGATAAGAGAAAATGTACCAAGTAAAACCTTTTTCATAGGTTCTCCTTAGAAAAAACCGAAGTAGATAGCAGCAAGTAAGCTGTAGCGAGCGGCTTTGCCAATCGCTATCAAAATAACGCTAGGGATAAATTTCATTCTCAGCCAACCCGCAGCCAGACATAAAGGATCACCAATGATGGGTAACCAACTGAATAACAATGTCCAGTAACCATAACGGCTCAGCCAAGCCATAGCCTTATGACCATGCTTTTCAGATTGAGTTCGATTAGGCAACCACAAACCAATCCAATAGTTGGTCAGGCCGCCTAAGGTATTACCAAGTGTCGCCAGCAAAATGATCGATGATGTTGAGAACTGATCTAAGCTCAAGGCAGCCACAAGGCTCGCTTCTGATCCCCCGGGCAATAATGTGGCACTCAAGAAGCCACTGATAAAGAGCACCCACAGCGCTGAGTCAGAGAACCACAGCGCTATGTTTTCAAACAGAGAATTAAAAAACTCTAGCACTGCCTATCAACCTTCTTGCATTTTAAGTAGTACCTTGCCTCTGGTATGTCCGGTTTCAACCTGTAGATGAGCTGACTGCGCTTCGTCTAACTGGTAGATACCTTGAATTTCTGTTTTGAGCAATCCGACACTGACCATGTACAGCATAGTGTCCATTTGCTCTGGGTTTGGCTCAACCAGCATACCTGATGCAGTAAAGCCTAATAATGTTGCTTTTTCGCAGATCAATTCTGCAGATAAAGTTGGGACTGTGACCACTCTTGCGCCATCTTTTAGACACTTCAACGCATCGAGAGCGGTATCGCCACCGACCAAATCAATCAGCACATCAACATCAGAGACTCTTTCCGATGCTGGCGCAAACTTATAGTTAATCGCATGAGCGCCTAGCGTTGCTAAGTAATCAAGATTCGCTTCACTACAAGTTGTGTAAACCTCGGCTTTCGCTGCCACGGCGATTTGAACCGCTAGATGACCAACGCCGCCAGCACCCGCTAAGATAAGTACGCGCTCGCCCTCTTTCACTTCCGCTTTGTTGAGCGCTTGGGCTGCTGTTTGACTGGCTAATGGTAATGCTGCGGCCGCTTCTAGAGTCACCGAATCAGGAACCATGCTTAATGCCGCTTCTGGGACACACACATATTGGCTGTAACCGCCACCTTGCAGTGGGAAACCAATAAAGCCGGCAACGTTATCACCAACAGTAAAACGCTCTGCCTGTTCGCCTAGCGTGACAATTTGCCCTGAAATGTCATAACCAGGTACCCAAGGCAGGTTATCTTTGTTCTGTGCTGCAGCCCAACCTAGACCAGCACGGGTTTTAACATCAATCGGATTAATGCCCGAAAAGGAAACTTTAACCACGACTTCTCCAGCCTTAGGCTCAGGAATAGCACGGGTTTGAATACTGAGGTTTTCGACACCGCCGAATTGAGTAATCGCTATCTGTTTATTTTCCATTTCCACATTTCCTTGATTGATAAAAGCCCTAATGAGCAAGCACCCTAATTGATAAAAAGAAAGGGATGCGAAAGCATCCCTTTGACTATAAACCATTTAATAAGGCTAAGTTAACCGCTCATTCGTAAATTGACGACCAATTAACGTAACGATACGTGACCTAGGAACCTACTAGCCCACTAGAGCTAATAGAATACCCGCCGCAACCGCACTACCAAGTACACCTGCCACGTTCGGGCCCATCGCATGCATCAACAAGAAGTTTTGAGGGTTTGCCTCAAGACCAACCTTGTTTACCACACGAGCCGCCATAGGAACCGCTGATACACCAGCTGCGCCAATCAGTGGGTTGATGTCTTCTTTAGATAAACGATTAAGTAGCTTAGCCATTAATACGCCACCCGCCGTACCGATACTGAACGCCACCGCACCTAAACCTAAAATACCCAGCGTCTCTAAGTTCAAGAACGTATCCGCTTGAAGCTTAGAACCAACACCTAGGCCAAGGAAAATAGTTACGACGTTAATCAGTTCGTTTTGAGCTGTTTTTGAAAGGCGATCAACCACACCCGCTTCACGCATTAAGTTACCCAAGCAGAACATACCTACTAGAGGTGTTGCTGAAGGTAGGAACAGAATCGTCATCAGTAGTACAGCAAGCGGGAAAAGGATCTTCTCGGCTTTACCAACGTGACGTAACTGCGCCATCTTAATCTTGCGTTCTTCCGGCGTCGTTAGCGCTTTCATGATAGGTGGCTGAATAATAGGAACTAAAGCCATGTAGCTATAAGCCGCAACTGCAATGGCACCTAGTAGGTCAGGAGATAACTTACTCGCCAAGAAGATCGCGGTTGGGCCATCGGCACCACCAATGATCGCAATTGACGAAGCATCTGCCATTGAGAATTCCATTCCTGGAACATAGTTCAGCAAGATCGCACCAAATAGCGTTGCGAAGATACCAAACTGAGCCGCAGCCCCTAGCCATAACGTTTTAGGGTTAGCAATCAACGCACCGAAGTCCGTCATTGCACCAACACCCATAAAGATCAGCAGTGGGAAAATACCCGTTTCAATACCAATGTAGTAAACGTAGTAAAGCAAACCACCGGGATCAGTAAACCCAGCATTTGGAATATTTGCTAATACAGCACCAAAACCAATCGGTAATAAAAGTAACGGTTCAAATCCTTTACGAATTGCCAAAAACAACAATAAGCAACCGACCAGCATCATACAAATCTGGCCGAACTCAAAGTTAGCAATCCCTGTTTCAGACCATAAGGTCATCAATCCTTCCATGGTACTCCCTTACGCTAAGCTTAGTAGTGGAGCGCCTACAGTAACTGCATCGCCTTCTTTAACATTCAATTCCTGAACGATACCACCACGAGCAGCACGAACCTCCGTTTCCATTTTCATCGCTTCCAAGATCAGTAGCACATCGCCTTCAGCCACTTCAGCACCAGGCTGAACGATCACTTTGAAGATGTTGCCAGCTAATGGAGCTGGAACTGCTTCTGCATCAGAAGCCGCAGCTGGTGCTGCTTGAGACGCTTGTGCTGGTTTCGCTGATGGAGATACCGATGTCAGTTCACCTTGAGGGCCAACTTCAACATCATAAACTTGACCATCAACCTTCACGCTGTAGCTTTCAATGCTACCTGCAACAGGCTGTGGTGCCGCAACAGGAGCTGCCGTTTCTGCAGTTGGTGCAGGTTCAAATGCTTCAGGGTTACGACGGTTCTTAAGGAACTTAAGGCCGACTTGTGGGAAAAGTGCGTATGTCAGTACATCATCAACGGTATCTTCAGCGAGTGAAATGCCATCTGATTTCGCTTTTTCTAAAAGGTCTGTCGTTAACGTATCCATTTCAGACTTAAGTAAATCAGCAGGACGACACGTGATTGGCTCTGCACTATCTAACACTTTCGCTTGCAGTTCAGCATCAACCTCAGCAGGCGCTTGACCGTATTCACCTTTCAGTAGACCAGCAGTCTCTTTAGTGATGCTCTTGTAGCGCTCACCCGTTAGAACGTTGATAACCGCTTGAGTACCAACAATCTGAGAAGTAGGTGTTACCAAAGGAATGTAACCCAGCTCTTTACGTACGCGAGGGATCTCTTCGAGCACTTCGTCCATACGATCGGCTGCGCCCTGTTCTTTAAGCTGGCCTTCCATGTTGGTTAACATGCCGCCAGGAACCTGAGCAATCAAGATACGTGAATCAACACCTTTTAGCTGACCTTCCCATTTCGCGTACTTTTTACGTACATCACGGAAGTAAGCCGCGATGGGTTCGATCTGATCAAGCTTAAGATTGGTATCACGCTCTGTACCTTCTAACATCGCAACAACCGTTTCGGTTGGCGTGTGACCGTAAGTACAGCTCATTGAAGAAATAGCGGTGTCTAGAATATCGATACCCGCTTCAACGGCTTTAACGGCTGTTGCTGTCGATAGACCTGTTGTCGCGTGGCTATGCAACGCTAGAGGAACGTCACACGATGATTTGATACGTGTAATCAGCTCTTCCGCTTCATACGGCTTTAATAAACCTGACATATCTTTGATACATAGTGAATGACAACCTAGATCCTCTAGGCGTTTAGCCAAATCAACCCAAGTATCTGAGTTGTGAACCGGACTAGTTGTGTAAGACAACGTACCTTGAGCGTGACCACCAACATCAATCGTTGCTTTCACTGCTGTTTCAAAGTTACGTACGTCATTCATCGCATCAAAAATACGGAATACGTCCATGCCGTTCTTATGGGCACGTTCAACAAATTTTTCTACAACATCATCCGCGTAGTGACGGTAACCCAATAAATTTTGACCACGCAGTAGCATCTGCATTGGTGTGTTTGGCATCGCTTTTTTCAGCTCACGCAAACGCTCCCACGGATCTTCTCCTAGAAAACGAATACACGAATCAAACGTTGCGCCGCCCCAAGTCTCTAAAGACCAGTAACCGACTTTATCCAGTTCTGCCGCAATTGGCAGCATATCTTCGATACGCATACGAGTAGCAAATAGTGACTGGTGCGCGTCACGAAGTACCACATCTGTGATAGCTAGTGGTTTAGACATGCTCATAAACTCCTTTTTAATCCTTTAAATGCTACTTAGCAGTAGACGCACGGTATTGATGAACCGCGGCCGAAATTGCTGCCACTACCTGTGGACTAACAGCTGAAGGGTTTGATTGTGATTTTTTAATTTTTTTAGGTGCTGCGATCGGCTCTGGTACTTCTTCTGGTACCAGTTTTGACATCAACCGAACGAGGTAAACTAGAATAGTTAGGAAAATAAAGACAACGGACATCCCCGTTATCATTAGAGTCGCCGCATCTCCTAGCAGGCTTCCAATATTAGTCATGTTGCTTCCTTTCTTCGTCATCCTGACATACGTGCAGGATTTCAGCGAATAGTGATCCCGACCCATGGATTATCTCGATTGGTAAAAGTTTGTCAATTTTGTTTAAGGTTCTGTTACGGATAACGCACACATAAGGTTAATTATTCGCCTATCAGATCACATAAATCTGTCAAATACGTCATTTATAGATATTTAAACTGTGACTTAAACGGGGCTTTTCTGAGAATTGATATGAGAAAGGTAGAATAACAAAGAAGCAATCAAGAATTACTTTAAATACAACAAGTTAAAAACACCACAAATTTAACATTGTTGCAACAAACTTATAGCGGACATAAAAAAAGCCTCGTAAAAACGAGGCTTTCTTTAATAAGGTGGTGCGCCCTGGAGGATTCGAACCTCCGACCGCCTGGTTCGTAGCCAGGTACTCTATCCAGCTGAGCTAAGGGCGCAACGGTTTCGATATTAAGCTTTTAGTTAAGGCAATAAAGCAAAACTAAACGTTCAACATCAGGATTACTAAAAACCCTAAATAGTGGTGCGCCCTGGAGGATTCGAACCTCCGACCGCCTGGTTCGTAGCCAGGTACTCTATCCAGCTGAGCTAAGGGCGCAACGGTTTCGATATTAAGCTTTTAGTTAAGGCAATAAAGCAAAACTAAAC
>NZ_JBFRKT010000008.1:266293-373835 GCF_041469545.1 Vibrio sp. 10N.286.49.C3 | reverse complement strand
TGAATTACGCAACAAAGCCCCTCAATCCATTAGAGAATTAATGGCGACAAAGTGGCGGTAGACACTGTAAACGACCGTTATTTAGCTGTTTTATTCGTAAAAAAGGCGACAATTTTCACTGTCGCCTTTTGCTATTTAGAGCCTAATTTTTCTATTCCCAATCAAGGAAAACCTTGCCAGAAAGCCCCCTACGTATAGCATCGAAGCCAGCTTGGAAATCATCAATTTTAAAGTGATGAGGTAATGATTGGTGATAGGTCTAACCCTGATTGAATCAAACTTGCCACTATATGCGAAATAAAAAATAACCAATAAATATCAATTAGTTAAATTATTTATAAATTAAATATGGCTACAGAGTGGCGATAAAAAAGGCAACAGTTTTACCTGTTGCCTTCTAACATTCAAAACTGGTAGTAACCTACTCCCAGTCTAAAATTACTTTACCTGACATACCAGAGCGCATCATGTCGAAGCCTTTCTGGAAGTCGTCCACTTTGTAGTGGTGAGTAATGATTGGTGTTAGATCTAGGCCTGATTGAATCAAAGAAGCCATCTTGTACCAAGTTTCGAACATCTCACGCCCATAGATACCTTTAATAACCAAACCTTTAAAGATTACTTGGTTCCAATCTACTGCCATGTCTGATGGTGGAATACCTAGTAGAGAGATCTTACCGCCGTGGTTCATGTTAGTCAGCATGCTGTTGAACGCAGATGGGTTACCAGACATTTCTAGGCCTACATCGAAGCCTTCAGTCATGCCAAGATCAGACATTACGTCTTCAAGCTTCTCTTCCATTACGTTTACTGCGCGAGTTACACCCATTTGACGAGCAAGGTCTAGGCGGTATTCGTTTACGTCAGTGATTACAACGTGACGAGCACCAACGTGCTTAGCAACAGCAGCAGCCATGATACCGATTGGACCAGCACCAGTGATTAGCACGTCTTCGCCTACTAGGTCGAAAGAAAGCGCTGTGTGTACTGCGTTACCAAACGGGTCAAAGATTGATGCTAGATCGTCAGAGATTTCTGCAGGGATCTTAAATGCGTTGAACGCAGGGATCACAAGGAACTCAGAGAACGCACCAGTGCGGTTTACACCAACACCTGTAGTGTTACGACAAAGGTGAGTACGGCCGCCACGACAGTTACGACAGTGACCACATGTGATGTGGCCTTCACCAGATACACGGTCGCCGATTTCAAAACCACGGACTTCTTGGCCAATGCCAACAACTTCACCCACGTATTCGTGACCTACTACCATAGGTACTGGGATTGTGTTTTGTGACCACTCATCCCAGTTGTAGATATGTACGTCAGTACCACAAATTGCGGTTTTCTTAATACGGATAAGAAGATCATTATGACCCATTTCAGGTTTTTCAACCTCGGTCATCCAGATGCCTTCTTCAGGCTTAAGCTTAGAAAGTGCTTTAATTTTCATAATGTTATCCAGTTCATCTCGCCTAACTGTAAGGCGAGAATCAAAAATCTATATGTTCTATTGGGTGTTATTCTATCTAATCAAAGGATGCACAAGGCACCCCTTTAAAATTAGATGATAGCCATGTCTTTACCAACTTGGATGAACGCATCGATTGCACGATCCAGTTGCTCACGAGAGTGTGCAGCAGACATTTGCGTACGGATTCGAGCTTGGCCTTTTGGTACAACTGGGAAAGAGAAACCTACCACGTAGATGCCTTTCTCTAGTGCGCGCTCTGCGAATTCAGCCGCTACTTTTGCATCACCCAGCATGATTGGGATGATTGCGTGGTCAGCACCGCCCATGGTGAAACCAGCTGCTTCCATGCGAGTACGGAAGTGAGCAGAGTTTTCCCATAGTTGAGTACGTAGGTCGCCAGATTCCGCTAGAAGATCTAGAACACGGATAGACGCAGATACGATTGCAGGTGCAACAGAGTTAGAGAATAGGTATGGACGAGAACGCTGACGTAGCCAGTCGATCACTTCTTTCTTACCAGAAGTGTAACCGCCTGAAGCACCACCCATTGCTTTACCAAGCGTACCTGTGATGATATCGATACGGTCAACAACATTGTGGAACTCGTGAGTACCCGCACCGTTTTCACCCATGAAGCCAACTGCGTGAGAGTCATCAACCATCACTAGTGCGCCATACTTGTCAGCAAGGTCACAGATAGCAGGAAGGTTAGCGACTACGCCGTCCATTGAGAACACACCGTCAGTTACGATAAGCGTGTGACGAGCACCCGCTTCTTTAGCTGCGATAAGTTGTTGCTCTAGCTCTTCCACGTTGTTGTTCGAGTAACGGAAGCGCATTGCTTTACATAGACGAACACCATCAATGATAGATGCGTGGTTTAGAGCATCAGAAATAATTGCGTCTTCTTTGCCTAGGATCGTTTCGAATAGGCCAGCGTTTGCATCAAAACAAGATGTGTAAAGGATAGTGTCTTCTTTACCAAGGAACGTAGATAACTTTTGCTCTAGTTCTTTGTGAGAGTCTTGAGTACCACAGATGAAACGAACAGAAGCCATACCAAAACCGTGTTGATCCATGCCGTCTTTAGCAGCTTCGATAAGGTCAGGGTGGTTAGCAAGGCCTAAGTAGTTGTTTGCACAGAAGTTTAGTACTTCTTCACCAGTCGAGATAGAAACCGCTGCTTTTTGAGCAGAAGTGATAATGCGCTCAGACTTGTAAAGACCTTCTTCTTTAACTTCTTCGATTTGAGTTTGAATCTGTTGGTAAAATGCAGAAGACATTGTCTATTCCTTCCTAATTATTATTCAGCAGCATCGCGCGCCGCATTATGTAGGGGATGTAAACGATTTCAATTCGATCATTTACACTGTAAAACTTATACCCCTATTCTAGTTGAACATCCCCTTCTCGATTATCCCTTTAGTTGGAAAAACATTAATGAATCGCAGGCACGAATAATGGTTCATCCCAGTGACACAGGGCACATAAACGCGTCTTACCTGCTCTTTTTAACGTCAAATCCCCTTCCGTTTGTGTCTAATTTCACTTTCATATCAGATCTCTATTTTTCATCTCAGAACGATATGGTGATGATTATCCGCTTCTCTTAGAATGTGCATCAGCAACTCCGCTATACAGATGAAAATCGATGAGATGAAAAGCAAAACACGCCAAGCAATCAGAGCAATCACGCCAAGTGATTGATGAAATTGATTCACAAATCAGAAGAGATCACTCACAATTGTCAATAAGCTCACCGTTGCAACTAGCCCTACTGGACACTTATGATTAACCCAAAACTCATCGCCCTACTTCCCGATCTCGCCTCGTTTATCTTAGTTGTGAATGAAGGTAGCTTTACCGCTGCAGCAAAGCAGTTAGGGGTGACACCCTCAGCGTTGAGTAAATTGATCACACGTCTAGAAAAAGCGCTCTCAGTAAAGCTGTTCGAGCGAACCACTCGTACATTGATCATCACACAAGCAGGCCAGTTGGTATACGATCAAAGCGTGGTCATGATTAATGCGGCACAACAAGCGGTTGAGCTGTCTACCTCTGACCATACTGAACCTGCAGGCTCTATAACAGTAGCGGCGCCAGAGGCGTTCTTGAACTCCGTGCTGCAGCCTTTCGTTGTTCCATTCTTAAATCAGTACCCTGAGATTCAACTCAAGTTAAGAGCCGCCGATGGCGACATCGACATATTGCGCCAAGGCATCGATATTGCCTTTCGCCTTACCGACAAACCTGACGAGAGTTTGGTATTGAAAGAACTCGGAAAAACAAACCTCGTGTTATGTGCGAGCCCCGACTATTTAGATGCAAAAGGAATCCCTCACCACCCTACCGAGCTTTCTGAGCACGACTGCTTATACCTTGCAGAAACAGATAAAGACCACATTTGGGACTTCCTTAAAGATGATGAGTTTTATACAGTCCCCGTCAGCGGACGTTACGCTGTGAACCACTCTCAGATGCGATTGAAAGGTGTTAAAGAAGGGCTTGGCGTGGGTATTTTCCATGACTTCGTGATTCAAGATGCATTGGCTGAAGGTTCTGTAGTGCAAGTACTGGAAGATTGGACCATCAAGAGTAATTACCATGGCGCTATCGCGATGCAGTTTGCTCAAACCAAGTACATGCCTGCTCGACTGCGTGTATTCATTGATTACGCGATGGAGCACTTGGGTGACAAGCTGGCAGGAGAAATAAACTGATGCTGAAAGGAATACACCACGCCGCCATTATTTGCTCAGACTACGAAGTCTCTAAGCGTTTTTATACGGAAGTTTTAAAGCTTGAAGTGATTGCGGAGAATTATCGTGAAGCACGTCAGTCGTATAAGCTCGACTTGGCACTGCCTAATGGCGCTCAAATAGAATTATTCAGCTTCCCTGACGCACCTGAAAGACCAAGCTTTCCGGAAGCTCAAGGGCTGAGACATTTGGCCTTTTGTGTTGATGACATTCAACATGTCAAAAGCTACTTGGAAGAACAAGGCATTGAAGTCGAACCGATTCGAGTTGATGAATTTACGGGGAAATCATTTACGTTTTTCGCAGACCCAGACGGCCTGCCGCTTGAGCTTTATCAGATCTAAAGCTGTATCAGATCTAAAGCTTTATCAGATCTAGAGCAGTATCTAGTCTAAAGTCTTCCTCACAGAAGAAGAGCTCATCTGATTAATAAAACGGACCTTCTCAAGTCGAGAAAGTCCGTTTGCATGTCAATTAACTCAACGCGGTCTTGAATTTCTCAACTCGTGAAAACAGTAACCAATCCAATAGCATTGCAGTCACAATCGTCGCACCCGCGAGTGGAAACAATATCGAAATAACAACCACAGTCACCAAGCCTGCTTTCCATAAGCCTGCATCACCAAACTTCGGTGGCGTTCCCAGCTTTCTTTGGCCTGAAGGTCTGCGCATCCACCACATGATTCCACCAGTCACCGACACCACAATGAATGACAAACAGAACGACGTGTTTATAAGCTTGTTGATGATGCTGATGTCACCTTGGTGTAGAGAAATACCAACAGCTAAAGTTTTGGCGAATAAATTGTAATCTTGCCACGTCACCTCTCCTAGAATGCGCCCTGAATATTGGTCGAGGTGAGTTGTGCGATCTTGGGTTGGGTCGATGATATCGCCTCCCATAGTATTGGCGGCCACGGTGTAAACACCCGTTTCTGAACGCGGGAAATTGACTTTATATTGCGTAAAACCAAGAGATTGAGCTTTTGCTATCACATCATCAATCGAGAAATCACTCGTAGATAATACATGCTGAGAATGATCCTCACCCATCTTAGAATGATCATGAGCTTCAGACGCTTCTTCTACTTGGTGGACGTGTTCGGCTGGCTTATCTTGAGACAAAGGCAGTGGAGTTTGCTCTAGGTTCCAAGGCATTTCTTCTTCAGACCCGTGATTTAAAGAAGCATGCGTTTCGTTAGACAGAGGAATGTCGTCCCACATTTGAGCAGGAAACGTACTCCATGCTTGCACTAGCTTACCGCCCCAAAAACCTGTCCATGATAATCCCGATAGAATAAATAACAGAAGAATGAATGACAGTGTTCCACCGATATTCGCATGCAGATCACGCATTAAAATACGCGTTCCTGAACCAAATCGAAGCTTAAGAAAACCAGCGCGGCTCGCGTTATCTCGAGGAAGCCATAAGTAAATGCCACTGATGAGTAACAGAATAGACAAGCTTATTGCGACTTCAATTAGGTAATCCCCCCAATCACCAATCAACAAAGTGCCGTGAATGTCATTCGCCAGTTGATACAGACTGTCGCTGCGGGGGATTTCTCCTACCACTTCGCCAGTATATTGATTCACCGTGGCGAAAACGGACGTGCCATCTTCAAGTGATACAGAAAATCGGTTCGCAAGATCAGGGACTTTACTCGGTACAAATTGTGTCACCGTACCTTGTGGGTATTGATTTTGTACCGCAGCTAATTGTTGTGACACCTTGATCGGTTCGCCCGATGCAACAATTTCAATCGCGTCTTGATGGAAAGCAAGTTCGATTTCATCGTCAAACAGCATCACCAAACCAGTCATACTCAACATCAACATAAATGGGATAACGAATAGCCCGGCATAGAAGTGCCAGCGCCAAGTGAGGAAGTAGAGAGTTTTATTGCGGTCTTTGTTTTTTATATTGGTTTTCGAACCGGTTGTTGCACTGCTTGTATACTGCGAAGTCGCTTGTGCTTTCGCGAAGCTTTGAGATTCATTTCTCAACATTATTATTTCCTTTGACACACGCAAACATACCTTCTGAAAAATCAGAAAGTAATCTGAGCATGTTTAACTTTACTTAATACTTTATTTTTTAATTATTTTAGAGGGTTAGGTTTAAGTAATATCAAAGGGAGGGCCGCGCGGGGCTTGCCTCGTGTAGCGTTCGCTTAGAGCCAAAAAAGCGTAGCTGTCTGAGACAATAGAACTCAATCGAGTTGTCAGTAGTGTTGTTGGAAGTTCGTCTTGGTGGAACGTGGAAAAATGGCTAAAGGGACACGGCTTTCCTTTATGAGTACTAGGTTCACCTTCTTCAATTTGAACCAGTTCAAAGCCATTGATCGTACATAACGACGCCCATACTCCCGCACTATTACCATGAGCATTGATAACAGGCATTAATGTCACTAGCGCCCAGCTTAATGCTGTAGCAAGTAACATGGAGAAGTTGAACGAGGTTCGGCGCATTATTCCAAATCTTTATAAATTTCCCTTATTATGAGGGACTTGGAATATAGGTAAACGTAAAGATTAACAGCAAGTTAAAAAATTGAAGCTAACGCACACTCTTTTTAGTTAAAAACTGGTTACAACCAAAGAGCCAAAAGAATGTTACGCGTCTATTAGCAGTAAAATGTCTAGAAAAATAGCAGTAAACTGTTTAGAGAAACGACAATAAAAAACGCCGCCTTACACCTTCCCCTAAAGAGGGTTATGTAAGACAGCGTTTTAGAAATCGAATCTTGAGGTTTTGCTCTTTGTTACGTATCTAGCAAACTCAATTGATTGGCAAATTAACCGAAGATCTTGCTCCAAATGCTTGGATTACGCTTCTCATGGTACTCTTCACGAAGGCCGTCAATAGTACGAAGTTCCTGCTGTGCCGACTCTAAGTCACCTTGGTCTAGCTTCTGCTCAATGCTATCCAATGATGCACTGATCTTTTTGAACCCTTCCATGAAGTTGTCTTCTTTCTCGACTGGGTAAACACCCGTTTTCAGCTCTGCCACTAGCGTATCTAAACGAACGATAGGCTTTTGCATCTCTTCAATGCTTTGAGCTTCTGCCGCTTGTTTGAACGCAAGCTTCATTTCTTGCATGTTTTTCTTAAGGTCTACATTAGCAAAAGCGTTGCCAGACAATAGTGAAGCAGCGATTAAGCCAGATAAAAGGATTGAGCGAGTTTTCATTGTTTCTCCAGGTGAAGCGATGTCTTTGAAGATAGCGCCATCGTTATTGTGGCACTTCGACTTTATTATTTTCGGCTAGTGTATACAAAAATCCGTCGGGCACAAAAATTGATTGTGTCGAAATGCAAACTAGCTAGCTAATTACTGACAAGTACCGGGCAAACCATCACTCAAATACCGAAAACTCGGTAATCGATTGACGACCACGTAATGCCAAAAAGGCTAAGAATTGCTGTGGTGAATGAGTGACCACTTTATTCGAATCCACACCTACTTTGTCTAACAATGCAGCGACTAAGTCCAAGCCACCGACATCTACGCAGAAATGCGCATCGCTACCTGTGGTAATAAACGCACCTTTCGCTTTCGCTATTCTTGCAATCTCATAACAGCGGTCAACACTGCCAACTCGGCTATTGCCTTTGAGTGTGGTGTTGTTGATTTCAATCGCTACGTTATGTTCCGCCGCACATTGAATCACAGCTTCAAAATCGAAATCAAAATTAGGGTTTCCTAAGTGACCAAGTGCATCAATTCGACCACCTTTAATCACATTCAACAATGCTTCTGTATGGGTAGTGACATCCGATGGGCGAAATACTGGCTCATGAAAACTCGCGATCACCCAATCCAAGTTCTTATCCACACTCGGATGAATGTCGATTTCACCCTGTGTGTTCATGATGTTTGACTCGACACCTCGAATAATTGCGACATCTTCAATAAAACGAGGGAGCACACGCTGATTGCTGAAGAACCAATAATGTGGCGCGCCCGGCATTGATTCTGAATGGTCAGTAGTACAAAACATGGCTAAACCGTTTTGCTTCGCCGATTTCGCGTTTTCGATCAGCGTGCTGTAAGCATGGCCACTTGCGTATGTGTGGGTGTGGGTATCTACTTTGAGTTCCATGAATCAATGCTCTCTTCGCTTGGTCAAAAAACGTTTTTCAGAAAGTAACTCTGAGCCTCTTTCTGGAAAGAAGTGCCTGCACCTTTTTCTGAAAAGGAGTGCTTCTGAAAAGGAATGCTTAATGGCAACAATTCGACCAGTTTATCAGCTGAAAGTGACAATTAGCACCTAAACATAAGGGTTTATTGTGAGTTCATTTACACAGCACGATAATACGTGGCTAACCAGACGACACTAACGCTTTTCTTATCTAAGTAAAATCGAACATACTCGGTAATTACGCCAATTTTTTGCAACCTACCCAAGTTCGTCAATACTTAAACCAGTCTACAAACTGGAGTGTTAGATGAGAAGAAGACGATATCCGCTGAGTATCCACATCACTAGCCTTTTCTTAATTTTGACCACTCTTGTCGGTACCGTACTGATTTCGATAAGTTATCGGCACTCTCAAGAACTGCTTTTAGGCACCGTGCGCGAAGTCAGTAATGAGCATCGCGATAAGCTGGAATCGGTATTTAAACAAGCTATTGCCCCAGTCATCACAACCTTAAACGTGATGGCAGTGAGCCCGTTTGTTGCTCATCAAACCTCCTCCGTCGAAAAAGAATCTTGGCTTGCTTCGGTCGATATCATCTTCAAACAAAATACCAATTTAGTCGCTCTGTTCTATGGCTCTGAAGATGGCGATTTCCGAATCTTTCGTCCTCTGAGTTCCATTAAACAGAGAGCCGATAACAACGCTCCCGCCAAAGCGACCATGATGGTCAGCAGCACCAATCTAGATGGTGAAAACTTTATTACCTTTCTCGATGGCGCACACCAAGTGATCAGTACCCGACAAGCCGAGAGTAAGTTCAACCCCACTACTCGACCTTGGTTTCGTAACGCAAAGCCTGACGGCTCAATACAACTCTCAGAGCCCTACCTGTTCTATTTCTTGCAAACCAATGGCATTACGCTTTCTAGACGTTCATTGGATGGCAAGCATGTCGTTGGTGCCGACTTCACGTTGAAATCTCTCTCTTCCCAGATCAGTGAATTGGCCTACTCTCCGCAAACCCGGCTCGCCTTGTTCGATCAACATTTCAATCTTCTCGGCCAACATCAACTTGATCTATCGATTCCCAAGCTTACCTCCCAGCCTAACAACACAAGTAAAACTGAGAAAACGAATAACCAAACGACGGGGAAACTCTCTGGCAGTGAGCAAGACCAAAGCTTCTTTAATGTGCCCAAACGTGAACAGTTGGAAGCATTGAAAGCATCCGTCATAGCACCACTTATCTCCGACGAGGAGAAATTAAACCTCAACCTAAAAAACGTTGAATACAACCTAAACACGTGGGCATTAACACTAACGCCTGTTGAGCTCACTCAGAATGTCACTTTATATTTGGCAGAGGCTACGCCACACAATGAGTTGCTCTCTGATCTTATCTCGATGCGTGACAAGCAAGTCGCCGTCGCGATTGGGATGTTGTTCATCTGCTTCGCTATCGTATGGTTTGTCGCCAATCGTTTGTCTCAGCCGCTTAATACGCTGATGCAACTCACCGACAACATCGCACGATTTGACTTCAGGCGAACTCATTATCCCAAAAGCATGATTCAAGAAGTGGCTAACCTCGCCCACTCAATTGAGCTGATGGAACACACACTTCATGATCTTATTACGCTACTTCGCGACACGGCAGGTAATCAGGAGTTTTCGATCTTAGCTAAGAATATTGCTCATCAAAGCTATTTAATTACCAAAGCAGAAACCATCGTCCTCTTCACTCAATCAAAAGAGAAAGATGTGTTTGATACGGCCGCGAACCTCGCTATTTTGCCCTTTAAGGCCGACATCAACGACTTCATCAAGCACACCCCTTGGTTGCTGTGCCAGCTTAAATCTGGAGAAACCATCCACTTAAACCGAGAAGACAATGTTCTCAACTATTACCAAGATTCGATCTTCAATTCAGATCTGTACCTGTTTCCACTATTAAACCGTGAGAAGTTGTTGGTGGGTATCGTCGCAATTGGCTATGAAAGACCGATTACCAAGATGCAGGCAGACAAGCACGCCTTCTTACGAGAACTGCTCAGTTTTGCGGAAATAGCCAAAGACAACATCGACCAAATGCAGCAACAGAAAGACATGCTTAATGCCTTTATCGAGTTGATTGCATCAGCGATTGATACCAAATCACCTTACACGGGCGGGCACTGCCAACGAGTACCTGAACTCACCAAATGGCTCACCCAAGCAACCATTGATGATGACCGTTATTACCCGCAATTCTCATTGGATAGTAAACAGTGGGAAGAGTTAATGCTCGCCGCTTGGCTTCATGACTGCGGCAAGGTAACCACACCTGAGTATGTCGTAGACAAAGCGACAAAACTTGAAACCATTTACGACCGAATCCACGAAGTGCGAATGCGTTTCGAACTGTTAAAACAACAGGCTGAAACCGACTACTGGAAAGCCATAGCGAACGGAGCGCTTCAAGAGGATCAGCTTAAGATCCTCGAACAAAGCTTGTCAGAGTTGGATGAAGAATTTACCTTCGTTGCTGAGTGCAACCTTGGTGGAGAGTCGATGACGGACGAACAACTAGAACGCTTAGACCGAATAGCCAAGCGCCAGTGGAAACGAACACTCGACGATCAGCTAGGGTTATCTTGGTCTGAAAAAGCGAGATTTAACACGCAGCAAGATCCGGCTGAAAAAGATGAAATTGAGCCAAGAATCAAAGACCAAACGCTGCCCGTGATGGAGCCACTACTTGCTGATAAACCCGAACATAAAATACCTTGGGATAATGGCTTTAACCCAGCCAACGTGTGGCAAGAAGCGTTTGTACTCAAACCTGGTGAAGTCAAGTACAACCAAGGTGAATTGCACAATTTGAAAGTACGTCGCGGTACCTTAAACGACGAAGAACGCTTCATGATAAACGACCATATCATTCAAACCTTCACCATGCTCAACAAGCTCCCTTACCCATCTTATCTCAAGAACATTCCTGACATTGCCAGCGGACACCACGAACGTATCGATGGCAAGGGTTACCCGAGAGGCTTAAACGAAGACCAGTTACCTTTACCGTCTAGAGCGATGGCAATAGCCGATGTATTCGAAGCGCTCACCTCCAGTGATCGCCCGTATAAGAAAGGAAAACTCCTAAGCGAATCACTCAACATCATGACCGACATGGCCACCAGCGGTCATATCGATCCAAAACTGTATTTGCTGTTTTTAGAAAACAAAATCTATGACAAATACGCTGAGCGATTCCTAGAGACTAAACAGCGTTGCGAGATTGAACCAAACGAACACATCGACCGAGTAAAAGAGTACATTCGTTCAATGTTCTAGGCTTTTGTCTGTAACCTTCAGCCACAATGTTTAGCTTTTAACGGCAGAGTCCAAAACCGCAGCATCTGCTGCAGTCGCAAAAGCCACAGCAGCTCGAGGTGTTTGCTTGGCTTTTGCTTTGCTGTGTCTTTTAGCCAATAGAGTATTGGTTATGCTCGCCACGACGATCAAATTGATGCCGATTAACTGCTGAGTTGAAAACACATCATCAAAGAACAAGCTCTGCCATAACGCGCTGAACAACATATTAGTAAAAATTAGCGGTGCCAACTGAGAACCGCTGTCTGCCAACTTGTACGCTTTCGAGCGGAAGATTTGCGTGTTAATAGTAAATAGAGCCAATCCAAAAGCGCCAAGCCCAATCCAGCGTAAGCCTTCAAAAGATAGCAGAGCCGAAAAGGTTCCATTGCCTGCAGCACTCTCAAGCATATCTGGATCCGCAGATACTGAAGTAAACACAACCATTGGTATCACAAAGATTGCCGCGACCAAGAACGTCCACGCGTTAAGCTCTGCGGGTGTCAGGCTAGTCTTGGATGCTCGATACAAACTCACTTGTGAACCTGAATTAAACACACCCGCCAATAACCCTAGCAATAGCGCAGGTCTAAAGAACTCCGAACCAAACTCAAACTGCGACCAATCCCCAGCCATCATCACTACGCCGACAAAGGTGACAACTAAACAAATCACTGTGGTTGTATGAATCTTGGTTCCAAACATTAATTTTTCTAACAAAGGAATAAACAGAGGGCCTGTACTAAACAACACCACACCTTCAACCAGCGTTAGCGTTTGCAAAGACGTAAGAAAACACCACTGGCATGCCACCATAAAAATCGCACGCATCACTAAAGGTTTCCACATATCGAGTGAAGGTTTCGTGATTTTGTAAAACATCAAAAATAAGAATAAAAACAGGCTGGGTAACAAAAATCGCACAAAACTCAAAAATGAAACGGGCATTGATACCGATAGATACTTGGCCATTAAGCCACTTAAAGACAAACTGAACGTCGACAACAACATGAAAGCCGTCGCCTTGGTAATATCAGACATAATTATCACCTCCTATGACACCTATTTTAGAGGCGTGACGTGATGAAAAATAGCGAGTATTATTAACCACAACTGTAAGGAAAGCTTACCAATGAAGAAACTCGTTCCACTTAAATCCGTTTATGCTTTCATTGCTGTCGCCGAAACAGGCAGCATGACCGAAGCCGCTCGCGTGTTGTACGTCAGTCATTCAGCGGTAAGCCAAGCGATAAAATCATTGGAGCAACTTGTCAACAAACCGCTGTTCCAACGTGTAGGCCGTCGTGTTGTGCTGAATGCCGCAGGTAAGCGATATTATCGAAAAGTCGCGCCCGCACTGGAGCAGGTAATAGAAGCCACCGAAGAACTCGCCAAAACGCCTAACGACCACCGCATCACTCTCAACATGGTGAACTCACTCGCCATGCACTGGTGGATCCCGCGAGTCTCGGAATTCCAAAGCTTTGCTCCCTCTCTTGATATTCGCATATCCACGTTAACGGGCACTTTCGACATAGAGCAGGAAGGTGTCGACATCGCGCTCGTGCACGGCAAACCGAGCGAGTGGGACCGATATTACAGCGAAAAACTCGGTGACGATGATCTGGTATTGGTGTGCAGCCCTGCACTATTGAAAAACCAAATGGGATTGAGCGTTGAACAACTGGTGAAACAAAATCCAACCATTGGTGTCTTCAACCCAAGAAGACAGCATGACTGGCAAGTGTGGTGCGATCATTACCAAATACCCATGCCGACGTTCCACAGTAACTTGACGTTCGATGTCTCGATTCAAGCCGTACAAGCTGCCATTCGTTCGCTTGGTGTATTAGTCACTCACCGCTTGTTTGTGAAAGATGACATCAGCCATGGCATGTTGGTCGAAATTAGTGAGCCAGTGGCTAACCCCCATCAAGATTTCTATTTCGTTTGTCCAAAAAACAAATTAAAACAAGAAAGTGTGCTAAAACTGAGAACATGGTTGAGGCATGAATTCACTCGCTCAGAGACAAAACTCAGCAAGTAACTAATCATCAAATAACTAATCAACTAGTAACAACTCATCTAGTAACAACTCATCTAGTAACCAATCATCTAGTAACAACTTATCTAACTTACAGAGGCCACTATGATTATTACCACCACACAATCTGTCGAAGGCAAACGCATTGTCGATTACAAAGGGGTTATCGCCGGAGAAGCCATTCTAGGGGTTAACGTATTCAAGGATATGTTTTCAGGTATTCGAGACTTCGTCGGTGGACGTTCTGGCACCTATGAAAAGGAACTGGAGAAAGCACGTAACTACGCATTCAAAGAGCTAGAGCAGAAAGCGATTGAAGCGGGTGCAAACGCAGTTGTTGGTGTCGATATCGATTATGAAGTCTTAGGAACAGGTAATGGCATGTTGATGGTATCAGCCAGCGGAACAGCGGTTGTCGTCGCTTAATCGAATCTGAAATCATGTGATTCAATAAATGCTTATTCCAACGTTCGGTTTGTTTATCACCAGAAGGTTGGAATAAGGATAAGCCGTGGCTGAAGTGAATTTAACTCGTTCTGCCTTCTTGCTCAGAGATGATCTCATCAAAAGAGGCAATTCGAGCGAGGAACGTCCCCTTGTCTTTCGGTAATATAGAGCTTGCCAAAGGCAGGTCAGCCTTCATCGCGTCGACCGCCCTTCCACGTACCAACACTTCAAAATGTAAGTGAGGCCCTGTTAAACGGCCTGTTGCACCCGACAACGCAATTTCCTGCCCACGCTTAATCTGTTGCCCTTTCTTAACCAAGAATCGACTCAAATGCAGATAACGAGTTTTGTAAACACTGTTATGTTCTATCACTATGTATTTCCCTGCGTATGGATGGTCACGAAGTGCCACAACCCTACCGTCTCCCGTTGAATAAACGGGTGAACCCACAGGTGTGGCGAAATCAGTACCATTATGCGGCGATACACGTCCAGTCACAGGATGCTTTCGGAATGGGTTGAATGATGAAGTGATTCTTCGGAATTGTTTGTCTATTGGGTATCGATTGAAAGCTTGCTCAAGGCTATTCCCTTCTCGGTCATAGAAACGTCCATCCGCAGCAAGAAAAGCCGCCACTTCCCTATTTCGTAGCTTGATAGAGACCCCTTGCACTTCAGTCTTACCCGTTAAGTGATCTTCCATGTATTGCTCTTTAACCAAAACATTAAAGCTGTCGCCAGCTCTGAGATCTTTGGAGAAGTTAATTTTATCTTTCAGCGTTCGAGTGATATTGGCTATCTGGGCACTGGTTAAACCGGCCTTGTAAGCTGACGTGGAAAAACTACCCTGCACCGCACCTGCGTACAGCTTTTCTTTCCATTCCCCAGGAGTCTCGATGAACTGATAACTAAAACTACCGTCATCATTTTCTGTGTAAACAGCCTGCTCAACCAAGCTCTCATGGTAAATCAATTCGACTAGCTGCTTAGAGTCACTATCCAACAACAACTCTAGATGATCACCAGGCTTGATCGTGTCCAGTTTCAGTGATTCTAGATCGGCCTCAAGTATCTTTTGAGCCGTTCCGTAAGGGAGTTTCCAAGAGGTAAATACATTACTGAGTGTATCCCCAACTTTGACAAAATAATGAACTCTTACCAGAGAACTTGACTCAACGTCTGAACTCGATGGCTTCTCATCAGCCGAAACCACACCTTGGTAAGGTGTAATTTTGATAGCGATGTCTTCTGGTGGTTCAGGAGAAAGAGAAAGATATAAAGCAAGTGAAAATGCGCTGATAGCAGTAACAATCAGGCCAGTGCGGAGGAACTTCATAAAAATACTTAACGGTTATCACAATGAACTTTTCAAATGTTATAACATAACAATTGATTCAGTGAAATAAGCGAAATGTAAGAAACCGTTCCGTAAAAGTTGCCAAAATATGGTGGGCGTGTGAAGCCCACCACCTTAAATGACATTACTCTTCACAAAGCGCTTCAAAACGATCTAAGCCGCGCAGCATCTCAAAGTCTGGCTCTTCAGCTAGCAACTCTCTCATTGAACCACTCGCTTCAATAGAACGCTCTAAGTCATCGATCGCTTGGCCTTCAGCACCTAACCTTGCGTAAGCACAAGCACGTTGGTACAAGGCGTGAGCGTTTTGATCGTCCACTTCCAACACGCGATTACATAAGCTCATCGCCCAGTGGTATTCCTGCATGTCCATTGCGGCATCAGCTTTGTAAGTTAGTGCTTCCAAATCACCTGGGCGGACTTTTAAGATCTCATCGTAGATTTCAATTTTTTGCTCGGCAGTTTGAACATTCTGAGCCCTCAACCACAAGTTGTGAATCTCATTGATGATTTCGATTTCTCGGTTGTTCTCTGAGATGATTCGAGTCTTGCGCTTAAGATCCCTTTCAAGAAGGTTAAACTTCTTCTCATAGTCTTGAGCAATCGAATTCAATCGCTGGTCAGCCATTTCCTTGGTGGTGTGTTTGAGATCTTTCAGTGATTGCCAACCCACCAGTGCAATTAGGGAGGCAACACCGGCAATAATGTAGAAGAAGTAGGTTACGGTTACATTGGCGTAATTCAGAGACTTGTCTGCCACAGTCAGTTCCCGGTCGGTCATCTGAATAGTCAAACGTCTTTCAAGATCTTGTTGGTCCATTCTTAGCTGCTTCAATTCATCCAAGATATAGCGTTCCATCAACGGTCGATCTAAATAGTCCAATTCTGAGTACTCAACCTCTTCGCTTGCAAAACTCATCGTGCTGAACACCGAGATAACTGCAATCAATAAGATTCGAAGCATTATACATTCCTTATATGTTTCATCTTTAGGCTAACTGTATCTTGTAATAGTCATACAAGCTAGGAAGTCGACAAGTTTGGCTTATTCGTATTAGTTAATAGTTATTTATAGCTCGATAGTCACTCACTTCTACAATCGACTCTTTCTACAATCGATTCCTCCAACCACCGACTCTTCCAACAATCCTGCATAAATTCCATTGTGTGCTATCAGCTGTCGATGGTTACCTTGTTCAACAATTTCACCCTTTTCCAACACAAGAATCGTGTCTGAGTGACGAACGGTACTCAAACGGTGTGCAATCGCAATCACGGTTTTTTCCTTAAACAGACGCTGCATTGCTTTTTGAATCAGGTCTTCGGTGATTGAATCCACCGAGCTAGTTGCTTCATCAAGCATCATCAGTTGTCCACCTTGTGCAACCGCTCTAGCGAACGAAATAAGCTGCGTTTGCCCCACAGACAAGTTGGAGCCGTTCTTTTCCAAATAGAAGTCATAGCTTTGTGGCAATTGTTCAATGAACTTATCGGCGTACACATAGCGTGCTGCTTGTTCAACCTCAGTTCTAGATAGATGCGTTTTGCCCAGCGCGATATTGAATTGGATTGTCTCTTCAAACAAGTGCACATCTTGCATCATCATTGAGAACAAGTGAGCAGAGTCTTCGCTTGAGATCTGAGACAGCTCTAATCCATTCAACAAAATGCTGCCTTCATAGTCTTGGTAGGTTTTAGAGATTAGACGCAGAATCGTCGACTTACCCGAACCCGTCGAACCCACAAGGGCGATTTGATGCCCTTTCTCCAATACAAACGAGACATTCTTTAGAACATATGGAGAGCCGTCTTTGTAACGGAAGCTCACGTTCTTGAACTCTAGACTCACAAATTGTTCGAGCTGTTTTTCAACCTTGTTAGATGGCAGCAGGTTGCGTCCTTCCTCTTCAGTCGGCTCAACAAACAGCTCTTCAATATGGTCAAACGCTGCAAATGAACTCTGAATCGAAGCGATCTGCGAAGTAAAGTCACGGATCGGAACAAACACTTTCTCTAAGGTGTTGATGAACGCAATCAGCACACCCAAGGTGAGAGCCCCTTCTATCACTTGCTCCGAGCCATACCAGATCATAATTGCGATGGTGATAGAGGTGATGCCGGAGATAAACGAGAACAAAATCGCATCGTATTTATTTATCTTTTTCTGCGCTCTTAAAAACTCATCGGTATAGCCTTGGTAACGCTGTTCTACTTGATCTTCCGCTCGGTACATCTGAACGGTTTTCATACCAAATAAGACTTCTTGTAAAAAGCCAATACCACGAGCGAGCGAAGAACGAGTCACCTTGTACAGTTCACGAAGTCGGTTTCTCACATACACCGTCAAATACATCACCGGTGGCATAATGATCAATACAATCATCGTTAACTGCCAATCAATGAAGAACATCATCACCAACAGAGCAATGGTATTGATACTGTCTTTAACTAGCCCCACAACCGACTGAACAAACGTCTCGCCAATGGTTTCCAAGTCACTGGTTAATCGTGAGAGCGTTACCCCAATCGGTGTGTTATCAAAATAGCTGCACGGCAGTTTAAGCACACGAGCAAACAACACTGAGCGCATGTCGGTTATCGTGTACTGCCCCGTTTTACGTAGGTTGTACGAATAGGTGGTATCCACCACATAGCTCGCCACCAGCACGGCAACGAGATAGAAGACATATTCGAGCAGTCCATCCATATCACCATGACCTAAATGAACATCGATCACTTGAATGATCAGCCAAGGAAACAATAGGCTTGTAATGACAGAGAGCGGAAGCATAGCAATGCCCAGAATCGCAGAGCGTTTGTATTTCTTAGCAAACTTAAAAAAGTGCTTGAGGTACTTGAGATCAACACCTTTTAACATGCTGCTGCCTCCGTTTCATTCTGCTGTAACTGCCATGTATCGTAATAGTAATCGCACGTTTTCAATAACGTCGCGTGGTCGCCCTTCGCAATCACCTTACCTTCGTTCAACACGATGATTTCATCCATATATTCAAGGGCATTAACACGGTGTGAAACCACAAGTACCGATTGATTTTCCAAGCGCTTAAACAAGCCCTCTAAAATCTTACGTTCTGTTTCATAGTCGACAGCCGATAGAACGTTGTCCATGATGATCAGGTCGGTGGGTTGCAATAAAGATCGAGCAATGCTCAAGCGCTGTTTCTGACCACCCGACAACATGATCCCTTTCTCACCGACTAAGGTTTGGTCGCCATGCTCAAAACGTGTAACGTCATTGGCTAACTGACTCAGTTCTAAAACCTCATCAACCTGACTCTTTGCCAAGTCAGTATCTAAGCTACCGAAGCGGATATTGTCTTCGACGGTTGCAGAAAACAGATAAGGGTCTTGCGTCACGGTTTTCACGTAACGGCGCAAATCACTGCGTGAGAAGCTAGTGACATCTCTTTCGCCTAGGAAAACTGAATCTTCTGGTACATCCAAGTGATGGTTCAAGCAATTCACTAATGTCGTTTTACCCGCTCCGATTCCGCCTAGCACACCCACTTTCTTACCTGCTGGAATGTCAAAGCTGATGTCATCGAGAATCAGACGCTCTTCACCTGAATAGCTGAAGCTGAGGTTGCGAATAGAAAACGTTTTTCCCTTCAACGATTCAACATCTAACTCAGTGAGCTTATCTTCATCAAGGTCTGGAATTTTTGCATTAAGAATGGTTTGTACACTTTGAATGCCGACCATGCCACGCTGATAAATGGTCGCGATTCTGCCAAGCTGCATCAATGGCATTGCGAGCAAAACCGAGTAAGTCAGAAAGGCAGTAATCTCACCAAGTGTGAGTTCCTGTCTCATTAACATGTAGCCACCGAGCCCAAGAATGATGATTTTCATCAGGTCATTGGCGTAGTCGAGTACTGGCATAAAGAAGACTTGAATACGTGTAATTTTAAGGCGGCATTCAAGTAATAACTGATTCAGCTTTTCAGTTTCAGCTTTCACCCAAGGTGACATCTGCTGGCTCTTAATCAAATCAATCCCAGACAGGTAACTCATTAGCTGAGCAGACAAGTTTTGCAGACGTTTCATGTGCTCTAAATGCAGCGTTTTCATACGCTTGAAGCCCACCCGAAAAATCACAAAAGCGATTGAGATAGGAATAATCGAATACAGTGTGAGTTCTGGCGATATACGCCACATATAAAGAGGTGTCAGCGATAGCGCGAGTAACGCGTTGAAGAACTGAAGAAACCCCACACCAAACATCAGTCGGATGCCGCTAAGGTCATTATTCATGATTGAAATGAGCCGACCAGATGCAAAGCGTTCATGAAAGCTGCTCGGTAAGCGATTCAGCTTTTGTAGAAGTGTACTCTTTAGTGCTGCTTCTGTAATTCGCCCCGGATTAAGCGCATAGATACGAGACAGAATTCTCACCACCACCATGGCAACCGACATGCCGACCACGATCCAAACATAGGTTTGAAGCTGCTGATGGCCCGTTGTTGAAGCATCCTCAATAAGATCGATGGCAAGTTGGATATAACGAGGGATCTCTACCTGTAACCAGTTAACGAGAAAAATGAACACAATCGCCAGTAAGTACGAGGTGCGATTCATGCGCAAATAGTGGGCAACAAACTGTCTTTTATTCATAGTCTTCTTTATTTAGGGCAGGCTCACCGAGTTTTGGTGATTTCGTAAAGCTAGAAACGAGCGTCACTTAAGTAAAGATACACCTAAAACACCAGATTGATAATATCACTCCATTCATTTTATACAGGTTATCTCAGGTCTCGATGTTAGAAAAATTCACAACAAAAGCACCTAAAACAACGTTACCGCCGAAATAGCGGTAACGTTGTTTGGTAGAAGATAAAGATTAAAGAATCACGTCTACATTATCGTCCTCAATGTTTACAAGGAGTTTCACTTCGCTTCCCATTGCCGACGGATACCAGACTTCAACCCACACTTTATCAACATGATTGGGCAAAAGGAGAGTTGTAGAGAACTCAATATCTTGATTGATTGGGCTCCTCAGCACTTGTGAGGTGTAATCGACAACATCACCATTGAATTCTGTATAAATACTCATAAAACCTCGAGAACTTTGCGAGCTTGCTACGTCAACGTTTACAGACACTTCTCTCTCCGTAGAAAAATCAAAACCTTCCGGTATAGATAACTCAGATGATTTAATAGACTGCGGTATCACTACTGGAGCAGGTGTCACCACGTTATTGCTACCAACGGTCGAATTACTCGGAGGAGTGACGGGGACCGGAGCCGTAGTATTGCTCGGAGGAGCGACAGCACTTGGAGATGAAGCGGTACTATCACCTCCACCTCCGCCGCCACAAGCTGAAAGGAATACAAAGCCTACACCACTCAAAATTAGTTTGATTGTTTTCATAAATCCTCCTGATTAATCTTCCGTTGACCAAGTTTTGTTGGCGTTAGGGTTTTGGTACCACGTTGGTTTTGAAGCACCGCCTGATGTAGCCCACTCAGCAAATTCGGGGTACACCTCACTAACATCAATGTATTCTGATGGATGATTCCAAGGTGATGAAATTAAGATACCCCAAGGCATGTTTTGTGTCGTTCGGTAATATTTATCACTAGACGGGTCTGAATCATCTTGTGCAATACCATAGAAATCACTCACTAACGTGCCACGCGACGTTGGTGGGAAGTCCGCAGTATGGATTTCTAAGTCTTTCCCTGGCGATGTAGAGAAACTGTCACCATGGTAATAACCCGCTCCCGCACCAAAGATGAATGGGTCGAAGCCACTTAATGGCATCAGTGAACTCGCTGTGGGCTCGTTTCCAGAAGCAAACGGCAGAGAAATACTGAACGTCATTTGGTCAGCTTCTAAAGTCGGACTACAAGAAGGGTTAGTGCGGTGGAACATACACTCACCGTTAATCGGCAGATCATTTTTTAGGTTCAACGACGCGACAACAACGAGGTCTCCTCCTGGCGATGCAACACTTTTGTCTTCACCCGTAAACGGCGAAATATTTACCCGAGTCGCGCCATTCTTTTGCACTCGAGCCGTTTGAAGATCGACATCTGACTCATCGAAGCCATCAAGCTTCCATCCCAGTCCATTACCATAAGAAGCACCGTAGGCCATTATGGTTCCCGTAATATCCATTCGAAGCACTGCGTCCTCTTTACTTAAAATGGTGGTGCGGTAGTAAACCACAACGTCATTTAAGTCGAAGTCACCAACTTCTGGCCAATTATCTTCGAAGGCCGCTGTATAGTAATTCGAATGTTGAACCGTTGTGCCAGGATCCGTAACGTTAAACACGTAGTCCTCAACTTCACCATCACCAACATAACCGTCACTCGGAATGTTAGGGCTACTCGCTAAACGGAATCGAGTTTGTACGCTCCCAACGACAGCATCATCACCCACTCGAATAGGGACGACTTGGCTTCCATCTACAACAGAATGATTTTTTAATATCTGCTCGTCATCCTCAAAAGATCCATTCATATCCCAGTCAGCCCAAGCTTGCAGATAACCACTCCCCACAACGTTGACATTAATTAAACTGTCTAAGCCGACTTCAAGATTCGTCAACAGTGCAATTCCGTCATCATCATTTCCGCCAACATCCAAATCATCGCCGTTGGATGATGCACCAGGTTGGCCATCTGTATCGGCATCAACACTAGCACCTAAGTACAGTGTGGAAGATATCGCATGCTCAGCACCGTTACTCGCCTGCAACGTTCCATAACTATCAGGAGCGTCACCAAAATCAGATTCATCTGAACTTTCTATTGGCGTAGTAAATCCAGATAAGTCCCAGTTACCGTCAAATGCCGAGAAAATCGGGTTGGGGAAACTACTGCTACTGCTCGTAACCGTTTCAAATTGTAGAGTTACAATCGAGGTATTCTTGTAGGTGAATTTTACAGCACCGGAAGTGTCGGTTTCCGAATAGTTCGTACCTGGCCCGGTGAATAGAACCGACGTTCCATCGGCACTCTCTTCCGCCGTCAAACTCGCGCTAGCACTACCAAGTTGATAACTGTAGAAACCTTCACTTTTAAACACTCTTACTTGCTCCGACTGCACGGGTTCGCCATCAATGTCATAGCCAATCATGTCAAATTCGGGAAGTGTATAAGGCACTGAGAACGTACCTGAGAGTCCATCCGTACCATCATAAAATTCAAAGGTATAGGTTAGACCTGCAGAGCCCGCAGAGTTAGTTTGATAGAGAAAACCAATATCTCCTGAGGGTTGTGTTGCACCAACTTTGTAGTTAGGAGCATGAAACAAAAATGTCGCATCACCGAACACACTACTAGACACTTTGGCATCTATTGTTTTTCCATCATGTGTACCAACGTTGAGGAAGTGCATCGAAGATCCATCATAGGTTGGCCCAGCCCAGGAACTGCTGCCGTTCGTCGCCTCTACATGATTTGAAAAGTCCAAATCTACCGTCGTTGCATAGACAGGGGCACTGGCAACGGCCGTCATAAGATAAATAACTTGCTTGTATTTCATAGTAAACCTCGACTTCTTCTTCGCATGAGCGATTTCCTTGAAAAGTGTGTGAACTCTGAACGGCAAGTTAAAGAAGCGTCTCAGTTAACTCTGAAACAAACTATTCGCATCTTTGTTTATTATGTTGGTGCCGATAAAGCGAGCTGCTTAATACAAATAAGCAAAAGAGAAGCCAAGTTTCCGATCGTTTCAAAATCACCGTATAACATTGAAAAATAATACTTATTTTTCCACATTGAAATTACAGTCAGAATGAAACGGTCTTTTCTTCAAAATAAGAATCAATTTGATGAGAGGTTAGTCAACTTGAAAGTCTGTTAGATAAAGAAACGTTCTATGCTGGTTGGAAACGGATAGGTTGTTTACGGACTGGAGGCGTTTTGCTTAAAACTCAAATTACGATGGGTTAGCTCAACTAAAGGAGGGAGGAATTATTGTTGGTTCATGGTGAACAAAACTGTTTAAAACATTCTACTTTTAAACAGTTTTGATTTATCAAAAGGGTTACAGCATTTCCTTTGCGATTAGATGCAGCAAAAAGGTTTCACGTTCAATGCTCATGCCTTTTTTAGGGCTCTCAGCCATGGTCTTTTCGTTGTGAGCGATCGCTTCATGGATATTCATCCACACCGGTTTCATCCCGTTTTTCACTTCGTAGTCTTCGTAAGCTGTTTCGCCAAGCTCACGATCAATCTTGCATGAGTAGCAGTAAGAAATCATGTGCATTATATCTGCATCATCTTTATACCAAGGACGAAACTCTTCAAAAATACCGAACGGTTTAATACTGTGAATGTTCTTCGCACCCGTTTCTTCTTCAAGCTCACGGACCATACCTGCGATCACATCTTCACCGTCATCCAAACCACCACCAGGAATGGTGTAGTCGTGATAACGCTCTGTATAAAGCATCAAAATGTCTTCGCCATCTAACACAATCGCACGTGCAGCATTGCGCTTATATACCGTCTTATTGTCTAGGTGATCGATATCAGGGTGAATAGTGGTTTTTAGGTGTCTCATGATTCTGACTGCTCTACTGAATTTGGCGGCATCATATCATAATCATCAATAGATTCGACGTTCTCCGTCCCCTGAAAGAACACATAACCTCTGCTTTTGATCGCTGTTCCCCCACTGCTATCTAGTAGAAATAACCATCAAGTAGCACTTTATTGACAGAGACCGTTCCTGTTAGAGCACCAGCTATGCCAGCATGATCAAACACTCAAAAAGCAGTTAAAAATAGCGAAATATCAACCTATTTCAATATCTTGACCAAATTAGAACAACCTTTTCTGAAATCTAAAATATACTAGTTTCATAGAGCTTCTAATCTGGTTCTGTAGAACTTAACGCATTCGATTATAGAGTTATCACGTAGGAGATAAACATGAAGAAAATTGGTTTGATGGCTGTATTTGCCGTTGTGTTGGGCGGTTGTGCAAACGACTATGCAGAATATAGCGAAGGCCAACGTGTTTCAGTGGCTAACCCAGCTGCGGTTTATTGTGTTCAACAAGATGGTGAATTAGACACCGTAACTGAAAACAATCAACGCACTACTTATTGTGTATTTGATGACGGTGAACGTATCGAACAGTGGGAATACTACCGCAACAACCATGAGCAAAAAGAAGAAAGCTAAGCTGCGACATCGTGAACTGTTGACGTCACACCTATACACGACGTTGACCCTTCACTAATGCCACCCTGTCAAATGACATGACATTAGGTAAACTGTTCGCTATCGAGCGGTCGGTTTACCTTACTATACACATCAACTTTGTACACACATCACCCTCATACACAAAGCACCTTTTGGCTACCTACCTGTATTACTAATATTGGTGTTTTCGCTATCTCCACCAGCGATGTGTGTGATCTGATTCTGGATCTAAATAACGATTCAATAAAGTCAGGTTAGTATCGAGCAATGCTAGGTACTCCTTAACTATTTCTATGTCGATTCCGACTGGGGTATTTTGGATGCAGGTCTCCAACACTGGAAGCAAGCTTTCTACGATATCAAAATGAGATGAACGCCCGACTAACTCCTTTGCCGCTAACAAGGCTTCCAAAGACAACCTTTCTGGCTCTCGTCTTACTGAATCCAAATCCCTCTTAAATGCACCCACAGAGACACCTTCAAGATAGACTCGGTAGGTCGTCAGAGCATCCATTAACAGAAACAATTGCCCTTGCTCTGTTTGATGAGGGTATGGCACTGCGACATGAGCCTCTCGCTGAGGATCTATTTGTAGTTCCACCCCAAGTGCAGAGCACTTCTCGACCAAAACCTTAAGCAAACCTTGCTCGTCCATCAGCGATTGAATCTCGAAGATACGTTGTAAGTGGTAGTCATTAGAAACGAACGTCACCGTCACACTCTGCCCGCGTGTAAACAGCCCACTTTCAATCATCTCTGAGGCCAAGTTTTGAATGTTCTCAACCGTATTTGTCGAATGCTGCTCAAGTAAAACCGCCCCTATGGGAAACGGATACTCACGTTGATTTTCAAGCTCTCGAAAATACTCGTGCATCATATCGGCTTCAGAAACGGTTTGGCCTTGTGTCACCCCACCACAGAACGCCACAGCCGTTTGCTGGTTCGACTCTTCAGCCAAAGGCCCAGCCAGATACTCAACTAAAGCATCAACTCGACTGATTCCTTCATTAGTCAATTTATTCTCATTAAGTCGCTTACCTAGCACAATAAGGAGGTGAATAATGCTCATTTTATGTTCAAGTCTCGTTTTAGTGATTAGATGGAGTGAATTATGTATACAATACTTATTAACAAAAGTATTTTGAAATTCTTACATGTTGCTCTCAATAATGCTCACTATTGATAGCAACATCTCGGGTCATACAAGAATAGACGTGTCGCTTTAAAGCAAACATAGCACGCTCTTGTATTTCATCGCTCTATGCTTGTTAACACGAGTTTCAATAAAAGAGACCTTTAAAGCAAAGAACCAGCTCAATCGAAGTACTGTTTCAGCCAAAGAGCTGTTTCAGCCAAAGAACTGCTTCACCCAAAGAAGTGGAACTAACGAAATACAAATTTTACACAGAGTTCGTTCATCGAACCGTCTTCACAGGAAGTTACTATGCTGTCTATTTTTGATATCTACAAAATTGGGGTTGGACCGTCCAGCTCCCACACAAATGGACCAATGATCGCTGGGTTTAACTTTACCCAAAAAATTGATGCTCAGCTTACACAAGTAGAGCGTATTCAAATCGACTTATACGGCTCGTTGTCATTAACGGGTATTGGTCACCATACAGACAGAGCGACCTTATTAGGTTTACTCGGCAACCGCCCCGACACCATTAAAATTACCAGTGCTAACAAAGCAATGCGTAAAGCAATTGAAGATAAGTCTCTACTGGTTAGCGGTAACCATGAAATTCACTTCGACGTAGAAAGCGACTTGCTGTTCCATAAAACCAACCTTCCGCTGCATGAAAATGGCATGACCATCTCTGCTTTTGACGCAAGCGGTAGTCTTTTAGAGATGGAAACATATTACTCAATTGGTGGTGGCTTTATTGCAACCGCTGATGAGCTACAAAACGGCAAGCAAGAAGCAGAAACACAAGTTGAGTTCCCTTTTTCTTCTGCCGACCAACTACTTGAATTGTCAGAGCAGCAAGGGCTTAGCCTTGGTGGCTTAATCCTGCGCAATGAAGTGTCTTTTCAAGGCATGGACGTGATTGACCAAAAAGCTGACCAAATTTGGAAGGTGATGTCTCTGTGCATGCAGCGTGGCTTTGACACCGAAGGTATTCTTGATGGCGGTTTAGAAGTGACACGTCGAGCGCCAGCTCTTTTGAAAAAGCTTGAGGCGAATGCTTCGATTGAAAACGATCCAATGGAGATCATGGATTGGATTAACCTATTTGCCTTTGCTGTGAGTGAAGAAAACGCAGCGGGTGGCCAAGTGGTAACATCTCCAACCAATGGTGCGGCTGGCGTTATTCCTGCGGTATTAATGTACTACCATCGTTTCATTAAAGAACTAGACACCAAGCAGCTGAAAGACTTTTTAGCAGTCTCTGGCGCTATTGGCATCTTGTACAAAACCAACGCTTCGATTTCTGGTGCAGAAGTGGGTTGTCAGGGCGAAGTTGGCGTATCTTCATCAATGGCGGCAGCAGGCTTAACCGCCCTACGCGGTGGTAGCAACGAACAAATCTGCATAGCAGCTGAAATCGCTATGGAACACTCACTAGGCATGACATGTGATCCAATCGGTGGTCTTGTTCAGGTGCCATGTATCGAGCGTAATGCAATGGGCGCAATGAAAGCCATCAACGCATCACGTATGGCGCTGAAACGTACCAGCAAGTGTCTTATCTCGTTAGACAAAGTTATCGCAACCATGTACCAAACAGGTAAAGACATGAACAAGAAGTACCGTGAAACGTCCTTAGGTGGCTTGGCCGTGATCCACATGGCTCCTCCTTGTGAATAACCGCTAAGAACACGAGTCGAGAAAGCCGCTGTAGAGACGGCATTCTCGTAAACGTCGTTTTCGATACCCAAACATAGCCAGCCACCAAGCTGGCTTTTTTATTGGCTAAAATCCAACAGCTAATTGAAAGTGATACTCACTTGAATATTTTACAAGATTACCACCTGTAACTTTCCGTTCTTGGCTCGCGAATTAGCAACAAATAAATCTGACCGACATTTACATAACCATCCACTAGCAAAATCTAATATTGCACATTTAATGCATGAGAAAAATGAATCGCCCGATAAGAAAAGATATAGAGAGCAAAGTAACGAACACAGCAAATGTTTCATTTTATGTATTGCTATTAATGATATTATAATTGGGTAATTACACTACATATCAACACAAATGTGAGAATAAAATAACGTGGAATAGATTAAACAAATCAATGATGTTCTGCCAAATGATGTTCGGACTTTCGTTCTATGGCGTCATGGTGATCTTGACTCGCTTCTTCCTTGAAGATCTGAACTACAACGAAGCCGACACCATGATGGTTGTTGGTGCTTTCTCTGCAATCGGACCGCTATTTGCTATCGCAGGCGGTTTCATCGCCGACAAATTTTTAGGCGCATACCGATCATTGACCATTGCCTTTCTCGGATTCGCAAGTGGTTATGGTCTACTGGTACTCGGTGCCGCAGCGACTAATGTTCCAATGGCTTTATGTGGTATTGCTTTAGCGAGTTATGCGCGTGGTTTGATGTCCCCTTCTTACCCAAGTCTTTACAAACGCACGTTCAAAACTCAAGAAGATTTCGAAAATTGCTACCCAATCAACTACTCAGTAAACAATATTGGTGCTCTATTAGGTCAATACCTGTTCCCAATGCTAGTGCTAGTTGTCGGTTTCCACGGTGGCTTCCTTCTCTCAGGTGTTCTAGCCGGTGCTGCACTTCTGATGATGCTCTTTGTTCGCAAAGGCCTTGTTGAAGCAAGTGCTGAAATCGACCAAAAACCAGTTAGCACGAAAAACTGGGCTGCGTTCCTCGGTCTTTCTGCTGCAATGATTGGCTTGGTATTTTTCATGTTCTCTAACATGGATATCGGCCAGAACATTGTGTACGCAATTGGTGGTGCAGCGATCATCTACTTTGTCTCTTTGATGATGAAATCGAAGAAATCAGACATGCTGAAAATGGGTACTATCTTAATCATCACATTCCTGACGACATGCTTCTTCGTGTACTACGGCCAAATGATGACGTCGATGACAATGGTAGCGATCAACACAATGCGTGGCGATCTACTCGGCTTCATCCCTGTAGCCCCAGAAGCTTCAATGGCAATGAACCCACTTTGGTGTATGGTTGCAGGCCCTATTATTACGGGTATCTTCTCTAAGCTAGAAAAGAAAAACATTCACTTCTCTACCGCAACCAAAGTAGGTTTCTCTTTCATTCTGACGGCGATCGCTTTCGGTATCTTAACGATGGCAGTAACGACCGTAGGTGAGGATATTCTGATTCGCCCTGAAGTGTTCTTAGCAATCCACTTCTTCCTGGCATTTGGTGAAGTTATTGTTGGTTCTATGGTTGTAGCCTTCATTCTGTCTGTTGCACCTAAGCACATCGAGAACTTCTCAGTAAGCTTATTCTCTGTAGCAATCGCAATGGCAGCATCGTTCATTATTCGTAAGATGCTAGACGCAGCGAAAGCCGCAGATGAGACGATTGAACTAGAGCAAGCAAACAGCTAATTCTGCTCACGTTAAATAGCGCTAACGCTTCAAGCCCTTTAGTTTTCTAAAGGGCTTTTTTGTCGGTATGGATGCCAGGGTAAATAGATAGGTGATTCAAATTACGTTGCTCTGTGTAAATCAAAGTAAATGATAACTATTAGTATTGAGTGTTTTTTAGTTCAGGATTATGATGTCGGAATCAAAATCTAAGAGAGCCTTATATGAGCAAGCCTAGCCCTATCACATTAACTGTTACTCAAACCTCAACCATTACACCGAACATGCAGCGTATAACGCTTAGCGGTGAAGGATTAAGTAAGTATCCAACCGAATGTGCCGGCGGCTACATCAAGCTTTTATTCTCGCCATTGGGCACAACCGATTTAAGCCAACTGAATGATGGTGAGCGCCCAACCATGCGCACTTACACCATTCGTCAGTACAACCCTGTAGAAAACTGGATTGAGGTTGATTTCGTTCGCCACATCACCACAGATTTACAGTGTGGTTTTGCAGCAAGGTGGGCAATGAACGCGAAAGTGGGTGACACAGTTTCAGTGGCTGGCCCAGGTTTAATTCAAGGACTTAACCTAGAGTCAGACTGGTTCTTCTTAGTTGCAGATATGACATCCCTACCTGCGCTTTCTGCAAAAGTAAAATCGCTTCCAGAGCACGCCGTAGGGCACGCCGTCATCCAGATCAATTCAGCAACAGATAAACAAACGCTTGAAGCACCTCAAGGTATAAAAGTCACTTGGTTAATTGAAGATGAAACTGAAGAAACACTTTCACAAACGGTTCGCAATTTAGAATGGTTAGACGGTCAGGTTTCGATTTGGACAGCGTGTGAATTTGAAAGCATGCGCGAGCTGAGACAATACTTCCGAAACGAAAAAGAAGTCGCGAAAGAGAACATCTACATTAGCAGTTATTGGAAGCGTGGCGTCACTGAAGATGGCCACAAAGTGTTGAAGCAACAAGATGCTCAAGCTTTAGCGGGTTAAGTCTGTTACTACATACATCTTTTGCCAGATAAATAAAAAACGCCCTTAGCGAAGTTCGTCTCGTTAAGGGCGTTTTAGTTTGAATCCAATGAAGAGCAAAGCCGAAGTGTAAGATTAAATACTCTCTCCCACTTCAATCTCGTAACCGAGATCCAGCTTCGCCACCCATTCTTTGTTGCCTTGTAGACGCGCTACAACTTGCTGTGCAGCGACTTTACCGATCTGCTCCCTTGGTGTTACTACAGTCGCTAAACGCGGCGTCATCGCCACTGTGATGTCGTGTCCGTGGAAACCCGCAATCGCCATCTTCTCGGGTACTTGAATACCACGTCGTACGCATTCGTAAAAAGCACCAATGGCCAAATCATCGTTAGTACAGAAAATACCATTCACTTCAGGATGCTTATCAAGTAACTCACCAATCAGTTTTGCGCCTAAAGTAAACGAGGACGCGTCTTCCGTTTGCAGCGTTACTGGCGTTTTGTCGGCTTCTTGCATCGCATGCTCATATCCCGCCATTTTCAAGCGAGTACGTTCATCCATTCGAGCAGCCAAATAAGCGATATTGGTACGCCCTCGATCGAGCATGGTTTTAGTCATCGCTCTAGCCGCTTCAAAGTTATCAAAGCCCACTGCTTGTTCAATACGGGGAGACACCGAATCCATAATTTCAATCACAGGGATAGAAACAGTCTGCAGCATTTTACGCGCTCTATCAGTGTGCACATTTTCTGAAAGGATAATCGCATCAACGTTGTAAGAAAGCAGTGAAGCGATGCTCTGCTCTTCCAGTTCAGCGCTATAGCCATAGTGGGCAATCATGGTTTGGTAGCCTGCGGGCGCTGTGACTTGTTCAATGCCACGGATAACTTCAGCAAAAACTTGGTTGGTTAACGAGGGAACCAAAACACCAATCGCATTGCTTTTTGCATTGGAAAGAATGTCTGGCGCACGATTAGGAATATAACCTAGCTCGTCTACTGCAGCGCTGATCTTATCGCGCAGAGCTTCTGATACCTGTGAAGAGTCTCTTAGGCAGCGACTGACGGTCATTTTGGTGACACCAACTAGGTTGGCAACATCTTGTAATGTGGGACGTTTTTTCTTACTTAGCATACTGACAGCATCATGGTTACGATTAATGTTACTGGTAACATAGTAACGAATTTCGACTACTTTAGAAGAACTAAACACCTAAAACTTGATATCAGATCATAAACACACACGTCGCTTTGCCACCAATAAAACTAACAATTCTTATTTTCGAAGACGATGGTCAATAAGTTCTCAACTTACACTTGATGTGTATATTACGTATTAAAAACCCCAACCTTGGATGATCAAGATTGGGGTTTCGTATAACCCATTGCAATTGCGTACATAGCCAACCCCTATTAAGAGGCAGTAGCCTGTCTCTATTCGTTACCTAGCAACCGATGTCCATCAAGAATGCAAGATCGCTGTCCGCCGTGAACGTTTCAGCAAGTTGACCATGCTTAAAGAGCTTCATTGGCTTGCCTGTCGCGGTGTGGTACGTTAATTTTCCTTCACACACTTGCAGCATCGTCCCTTCAGGGATACCAACAACGACTTCACTTGGGTTCATGCACAAGAACTCTTCAATACGTTCATCACGTGTTTCGCCCATATGCCCAGAAATGGATGCTTCTATATAGTGAGGGTTAATCTGAAATGGCACAAAATTAAGCGCAGGCAAGATAGCAGCACTGACAATTGGCATATCATTAGTAGTACGGATCGTTGGGGTTGCGACATTTGTTCCCGCACTCCAACCAATAAACAGCTTACCTTTGTTGATCACAGCATCACGCATCGGTGTTACCAAGCCTAGGTCGTGAAGCATACGGTTAAGTACCCACGTATTACCGCCACTAATGATGATACCATCAACCTCTTTCAAGGCTTGCACTGGGTCTTCGGCTTCATGAATACTCACCACTTCGCAATCATATTCATCGAACACTTGCTGTAATTGCTGCGTGCGATCCGAGTA
This sequence comes from Vibrio sp. 10N.286.49.C3, assembly GCF_041469545.1. Classification (NCBI taxonomy): domain Bacteria; kingdom Pseudomonadati; phylum Pseudomonadota; class Gammaproteobacteria; order Vibrionales; family Vibrionaceae; genus Vibrio; species Vibrio sp. 10N.286.49.C3. The sequence goes on along the minus strand of NZ_JBFRKT010000008.1, from coordinate 341,512 downwards.
TTGCCCTCGAATCATTGCGAATGGAATAAACAACATTTTTTTAGGCTGAGTCTTTTCCATCATTGGACGAATCCACTCTTTACCATACTCCAAAAGTGATGTGTCACCTGGTAACTTACCGTTACTAAATAGCATTACATTCATTACAACCTCACTACAATTTGCAAATTTACTATATATTATTTTGATATTCTCTTGAACTACAGCACTTGCCGCTTTCAAAGACTCTACGGGTAAGTATTCATAAATTGAGGGGAAGTAATGTGCGCCAGTAAACAAGTTCGGAAAAGGAATGACCTTTTGAGATAAAACAGTTCCGTCATAACCATAACGCGAAGGAAGTGTACGCATTTCTATTCCAGTATTATTGGAATAATCGAAATCATTAAACATCTTTTCAATTTGGGGAAAACTTTTCTAAAACAGCCATGAAGTAATCAAGGGAATCTATTATCCCCACAACCAAAGGTGCGCAACCTATGATAGTCATGTTGAGATGATGGTCATACGTTATGGTGGCGTCAGTAGTTAATAGATTTATTCAACACTGTTGACATGTTTGTTTTGGTTTAAAATGAATAAAAATAACGCCCTCTTATTTGAGGGCGTTATTGATTGTTTAAGCGTTCACTTTTACTTCAGTTCTTGGAGACTGACTCCAAGTCACGTGAAACTTTTCAGCTTCATCTCTATCGACTCGCGAATAAGTATGAGAACCAAAATAGTCACGTTGCGCTTGCAGCAGATTTGCAGGCAACACCTCACAACGTAATGAGTCGAAGTAACTCAGAGCAGAGCTGATTCCCGGCATCGGCACACCATACAGAGCTGAGTTCGCTACCGCGATGCGCCAAGCAAGCTCGCGCTCTTTCACTTGTTTGATGAAAGCCTCATCAAACAACAGGTTCGCTAGCTCACTATTTTGTTGGTAAGCCGATGTGATACTTTGCAAGAAAGCGGCACGAATAATACAACCAGCTCGCCAAATCTTAGCTATTTGAGTGAAATCGAGATTCCATCCCTCTTTGTCTGACGCTGTTTTCAGTAAATCAAAACCTTGCGCGTAAACAGACAACTTGGCGCAATATAGAGCATCGTGAAGCTCAGAAATAGCCTCTGTTTTATCCAGCTGACTGGCATCAGCAATACTGCCTTTTAGAAGCTGACTACCTTGAATACGTTGTGATTTTTGACCGCTCATCGCACGTGCATAAACCGCCTGTGCAATGGTTGGCGTTGGACAACCTTCTTGCAGGCTGTTAACTGCTGTCCACAAACCCGTGCCTTTCTGCCCTGCTTTATCAAGCACAACCTCAACGAACGGCTTACCCGTTACAACATCTTCTTGTTGAAGAATATCGGCACTGATTTCCATCAGGTAACTATTAAGTACACCGTTGTTCCATTGTTCAAAGACTTGTCCAATCTCTTGAGCTGGCATTTCAAGCACATCACGCATGAACTGGTACACTTCGCAAATAAGCTGCATGTCGGCATATTCAATACCATTATGTACCATTTTCACATAGTGCCCTGTACCAGAAGGACCAACATACGCAGCGCATGCTTCACCCGCTTCAAACTGACCAACCGGTAGCCCATTAGCATCCACTTTTGCAGCAATCGCTTCCCACATCGGTTTCACATATTGCCAAGCCGACTGGTCACCACTCGCCATTAGTGCAGGGCCAACACGAGCCCCTTCTTCTCCACCAGAAACAGCGGTGCTAAAGAAACGAAGCTTGCCTTTGTAGCTCACTTCGCGTGCTTCGGTATCTGTCCAAAGGCTGTTACCCGTATCGATAACAATGTCATCCTTTTCTAAGCCAGCATCAAGCAAGCTATTGACGACGATATCGACAGGTTTTCCAGCAGGAACCGACAAAGCGATTACACGCGGCTTAGCTAGCCCTTGCAACACATGCTCAAGGCTAGTGCCTTTAGTGAACTGACCTTTGCCGTCAAAGGATTCATTAAGCTGCTTCGCTTCTGAATTTGCACGTTCAATGTTGTCAGCGTTTAAATCAAAACCCGCGACGTTGAATCCATTGTCGAGTAGGTTCAACGCTAAGCTTTTGCCCATCACACCCAAACCAATCATCGCGATGTCGTTTTTTAACTGAGTCATGGTTTAGCCTATCTGCTTAATTTGTTTGAGTGCACTTTCTACTACCTGTTCGACATCTTGTGAGATATCAACAAACAACGCATCGGCTTCATTCGGTTCAACCAAGGTTGCGAATTGGCTTTTCAACATTTCTTGACCATTGAAGTAATGGTTCTCGCGCGCTTTATGGCGGTTCCAAATGGTGTCGAAGCTACCTTGTAGGTACACGATAACTAAGCCTTCATTGTTCTTTCGTAGAATGTCTCGATATTGAGGTTTCAATGCAGAACAAGCAATCACAGCACTTGGCTGCTCAATGTATTGCTTGTTGAGTGTTTCTAGCCACCCTTGACGATCTTCGTCAGTCAGCGGAATACCTTTACGCATTTTTTCTACGTTACTTTGCGGATGGAAGTCATCGCCATCAAAGAATTGAAGCTCTAAAGCCTGTGCGATACGGCTACCAATTAGGCTTTTCCCGCATCCAGATACGCCCATCACGAGTATTTTTTCGCTTTTCATAAGGCAAGCCTTCCCTAAGCCCCAACCAAAACAGGGGCTGACAATCGAATCTAATAGTTAAACTTGTGTTGCTGTTGATAGGTTCCTGAACGTTAAACTCGCTCTGGAACCTTTGCTGTTATTGCCACCAAAGCGCGAGCTGAGGAAAGATAATAACCAGTGCCAGCACCAATACTTGAAGTGCAATGAACGGCAGTAGTGAAGAGAAAATCTCACCTAAGCTGATGTCTTTTGGTGCTACCGATTTCAGGTAGAAAGCCGCTGGACCAAATGGTGGTGACAAGAACGACACCTGCATGTTTAGACAAAACACAACACCAAACCAAACTGGGTCGAACCCAAGGCCAGTGATGATCGGAACGAAGATTGGCATTGTTAGAAGTGCCACACCTACCCAGTCAAGGAACATGCCTAGAACCAGTAAGATAGCCATCATGATTAATAGCGTTACTGTCGCGTTACCGCCACTGAGCGCAAGGATGGTTTCTTCAACAAAATCAATGCCGCCCATCAGGTTGTAGATACCAACCAATGCGCTTGCACCGATACCAATCCACATGATCATGCCACAGGTACGCATGGTTGCGATGGCACTCTCTTTCAACATGCTGAAATTCAACTCACCACGGATAAGCGCACTGATCATGATACCAACCACACCCAATGCAGACGCTTCTGTTACTGAAGCGATACCCGTGTAGATACTACCTAGAACTGTTGCTACAGAAAGCAGTGGGAAGAACAGAGCCTTGAAGTAGCTTGGCTGATTTGCGATATCTTCTTCTGTCTCATCATCACTCGGAAGAGGAGCCAGAGAAGGATTCAGCTTACAGCGAATCAATACGTAGCCAATGTAACAGCCCGCAAGGATAAACGCTGGCAAGAAAGACGCTTTGAACAGGTCGCCAATCGATACGCTGGCTGTCATACCGTAGATGATCAGTACGATACTTGGCGGAAGCATGGTACCAAGTGCGCCACCTGCACAGGTTGTACCAATAGCAAGCTTACGGTCATAACCTAAACGAAGCATTTGTGGCAGTGCCAGAATACCCAGTAGTACCGTTTCACCACCGATAACGCCCGACATCGAAGCCAATAGAACCGCGACTAATAAGGTTTGTACTGCCACACCACCACGAACTTTACGGCCGACAGATTTCATTGCATCAAACAAATCGCGAGCAATGCCCGAACGGTCTAATAAAGCCGCCATCAAAACGAACATCGGTACTGCTAAGAACACATAACCAGAAGCAAAACTGTAGGTACGGCTTGCGATCAAAGGTAAGGCATCAGGGCCAAACCAGCATAGAGTGAAGAAAATCGCGACAAAGCCTGTTACGAACGCTAGCTGCATACCGGTCAGTAGCAAGCCAATCATCATAACCAGCATGAGCAAGCTGCCCCATGCGATACCAATAGAAGATAAATCAAACATCGTCATTCTTCCTTAGACCCATCAACTCTTGGATTAGGTGCAATACAAACTGGACAACAAGAACACACAAAACGACAAAGATCAGGCCTTTCAGCAGCGCAGGATAAGGCGCGTTTAACACTGAACCTGATGTTTCAAGGCGGAATTCACCCCAAGGTGCAAACCATGCTTCCTCTGCGGTGAAGTAAGCCGCATAAGCGAGCATGCCGGCAAAGGCCAAACCTACAATGTGGTGAACAAGATTAAGATATTTGCGTGCTTGGTTAGAGACTGAGTCGTAAATAAGAACCACACGTACATGCTTATTCGCAGCCAACGCGTAGATGCCACCAATAATGAATAATGAACCACCGATGAAAGAAGCTGTTTCATGTACCCATGTGGTCGGGGCATCGAATGCGTAACGCATCACAACTTCATAAAATGAAATCAATACAGTAAAAATAAACAACCAGCTAACGAGATTACTGAACTTTATAACAAAACGATCAAGCGCATTTCTTGGTTGCTCGTCGTTTTCAGCTGGGGCGTGGGGGATTTTATCGGTCATGAGCCAAATTTCCTGGGAGAATACGGGAGAGCAATGCCCTCCCCCGTCAGTAAACTAAGTTTAAATTACAGTAAGCCGTTTTCTTCTAGGAACACAGTCACTGAGGTGTAAACTTTTCCTGCGTTATCAGAACGCTCTGCAAATACTTTCCATTGACCTTTCGCGATTTCACGGAACTTTTTACGTTCTTCTTGAGACCAATCATGGATAGTGATTTCTGGGTTCGCTTGAGCTTCTTTCAATGCCGCTTGGTCAGCCATTTTCAGCTGAGTTGTCATGTCGTAAGAGAAGTCACGCACTGATGTTTGCAGCATTGTTTGTAGATCAGCTGGCATCTTGTCCCATTTCTTCTGAGAGATAGAGATATCGATAAGCGGTAGTGAATGGAAACCCGGTTGAACTGGATGTGTTGCAATGTCGTTCATGCCCGCTTTTTGGTTGGTAGAGAATACCGTGTAGTCCGCAGCATCAATTACGCCTTTGCTTAGGCCAGTAAATACTTCAGAACCCGGCAGGTTTACCGGAGTCGCACCCGCAGCTGCAAACACTTGTTGTACTAGGCCTTCAGGTGCACGCAGTTTAAGACCTTTAAGATCCGCGACACCATCAATTGGTTTTTTAGAAATGAAAGACTCAACACCCGTAGTAGAAGCACCAACAAACTGAACACCGTAAGGCTTATACAGTTCAGTCATTAGCTCGTTACCGCCGCCGTAGTTCATGTACTGAAGCAGTTGCGTTGTGTCTGACCATGCACCAACCATGTTACCAATTAGGCCGAATGCTGGATCTTTACCAGAGAAGTAACCTGTTGCTGTAATGTGGCCATCTAAGATACCCATTTTGATCGCGCCTAGCGTTTCTGTGTGCTTAACCACAGCACCAACTGGAAGTAGATCGATATCGATACGTCCATTAGACATCGTTTCTACGCGCTCGGCCCACTTCTGCTGAACCTTGAAGTTCAAATCACCAGATGGATCTGAAGATTGAATCTTAAGTTTAAAGTCTGCAGCCATTGCTGAAGTAGCAAATAGACCAGTGAGGGAAGCGGCAATCAGCGTTTTAGTCAGAGCTTTCATTTGGGTATCCTTATGAGTTTCACAGAGTCCGGTTTGTAATTATATGTTACCGGTAACGTTGAGGTGAATGTTACCGGTAACTTTACAACCTTGTCTATGAGAAGGATCACATCTTTAACATTAGTAAAACGTTTGCTATCAATAAGAAAAATACGACTGAAAAGTCACATTATAGGTTGGAAGTAGGATTTAATTTCTTTTTAAGTCAGTGAGATAACCAAGCCTGCAATGATAAAAACGACGCCTACACCGCGAGTGGCGTGCCACTTTTCCTTTAAAAAGTAGATCCCCATCACTACGCCGAAGATGATGCTTACTTGCCTTAGAGCGACAACCAAGCTGACGTTCTCAGTCATGGTCATCGCAAACAGCACCAAGCCATAAGTCGAAGCCATCATGATGCCGGCCACTGTGGCTTTCTTACGTAGTATCCACGCATTAGTAAACTCGATTCTTTGGTTGGTTACGAATAACCAAACACTCAGCGGAATCACAATCGCCCAAAACTGAATGCCTAGGTAGAAAATCGCGGTGTGCTTGTTAGCTATAACTGGTGTGCTCAAAGGATCGAGTAACAGAAGCGCTTCTTTATCAATGATGGAATAGCCCGTGGTACCAATGGCCGCGATTAACGCCCACAGTACGCCAAGGTTGAGATACGCTTTTAACCTAAGATCTGAAAACTGCTTAAGTGGTACAAACAAACAACCCAAGGTAATCAAGGTGAAGCCAAACCATTGATTAGGTGACAGCTCATAGCCTATCAACACCGTGCCTAAACCCACCATCAACACAGGCAGTGCTCGTGCCATTGGGTAAATCACGCCGATATCAGCCTGTTTATAGGCTGCCCCCAAGCCGATCAAATAGATGATTTGGCAAATCCCGCTCAAGAAAACCAGTTGCCAAAATGGAAGTAAGATATTTGACAGTCCAACACTGTGAACATACCAGATCAAGTAAGGCGTCAATATCGCGGCAGCGGCAAAGCCAGAGGCTAAGAAGAAAGACGAGCCCGAGCCTTGATTAGATTTACCTAGAACGTTCCAACCCGCGTGAAGCAAAGCCGAAATGATCACGATGATGATGGCAGAGAATTCCATTTCATTCCTAAATTGATAACTGATAAGAACAGTCGCTGAAAACAGCTGATAAAAAAGGCCTCCGAATAAGAGACCTTGGATCGTTTCATTTCGACAGCCCTACAGAATTGCAGGTGCCAGTACGATGCGTGTTCTAGCTGTAACTAACGTTCAAATTGACAGACTAACGCTCTAGCTGCGCGATTGACTCGATACTGATCGCGTCATGACGCCAATATTCAATATCGCAATCAATCAAATCACCGTCTTGATTGTAATTAACACGCTCAACCACCATAGCCGGAGAACCAGAAGTCGCACGCAGGGCTTGCGCGGTTTCGCCAAGCAAAGACGTTGTGCTCACTCGGTAACGGATCTTCTGATACACCACGCCAAAGTGCTCACGGTAAATGTCCGTCAACGATTTAGACAAGTCATAATCAAGCAAATTAGGGAACAGCTCAGGTCGAATGTAGTTGGTCACATACACAACGGGTCTGTCTTCAAGATAACGAACTCTGTCTACTCGATAAACATCCGAAAAAGGTTGCAGCTCAAGAAGCCTAGTTGCTTCCTTGGTTGCTAACATGCCTTTCGCCGCCACTAATTCTGTTTTTGGCTTACGATTCTGCGACAAAGCCATATTAGTGAAGTTCAGCGTTTGTGTTGGATCGTAGCGCAGTGGCGCAGGAGAGATAAACCAACCACGTCGGTCTTCTCGATAAATTCGTCCTTCCGCTTCAAGTGAAGACAAGGCTTCACGTAACGTAACTCGTGTTGTATCAAACGATTCAGCCAGTTTGCGCTCCGCAGGCAGCTTCTGTCGTGGTGTTAACATCCCCGACTCTATCTGCTCTACGATGACATCTTTGATTTTTACGTACTGCACTTCATTTCCTTTTATTCTTGTTCTTGTCGTCAGCCACTCCTTGGCCAACTGCAATATAAAATAGTTCGCTAGCGTTTACGCCAAGCCTGGGTGCGCTTCTCGAATAACTTGTTGATTAACATATGAATCAACTTCGCGCTCGCTGCCGATATCATGATCATCACCGCCATGGCTGCTGCTGCACCCGTTTGTCCCGCATCATCCATATTCAGTACTGAAACTGACGCAGGTATCGTATCGGTAGAATACAAGAATACTACCGCAGATGTCGTGGTAAGTGCATTAATAAACAGGTATGTCGCAATATCTAAAATCGCAGGCAAACAAACCGGCACTGTCACTTTAAAGAACAGCTTGTATTGCGGTAGGTTAACCGAAGCCGCCGTCGCTTCTATTTCCTCAGGCAGCTGTTTTAATGCGGTTAACGCTGTCATGTGGCCGACTGTGTAGTAGTGAACCACCGTATTAATCACCAAGAACGCCATCGTGCCATATAAGAAGTTTAGTGGGTTACTCAAATCATTAAAGTAGAAGATATACCCCAAACCCAACACCATACCCGGAACGGCCATCGGTACCACACTGAGCATCTGCATTGCTTGACGAACAGGACCAAATGCTCTGCCCTTCTCAATGCAGTACGCGCCTAAGAAAATCAATACGGTACCGATAATCGCAGTCCAAGAGCCGAGGGTTAAAGAGTTGAAAAATGGCGTCCAACCATAAGTACTCATCTCTGCGAAGTTATAGTTATTTAGCGTTAGCGTTTTATTCCAAGGCCAGAAAGTGACCATAGATCCGTATATCGCCATGCCTAGCACGATAACAACAGCCACTGAAATTACGGTGCAATAGAGTAAACACACGCCATCACGTAGAGTGTTTGGCTCTGGTTGGTAAGCGACGGAGCGAGTATCAAACAAGCTCTTTTGTTTCTTTTGAACCCAGCGGTCAACGGTAAACGCAAGCAACGCAGGCAATAGCAATAGGATGCTAGTCACCGCGCCCATAGAGAAATTCTGTTGCCCTACTACCTGCTTAAAGATATCGGTAGACAGAACGTTGTAGCTACCACCGATCACTTTTGGCACACCAAAATCACAAACCACCAGCGTAAACACAACGATCAAGGTACTTATCAAACCGTATTTTGCCGCAGGTAACGTCACCATGAAGAAGGTTTTTAGCGATGAAGTATTGAGTGCACGTGCCGCCTCATAAAGGCGAGCGTCAGAGGTTCTCAATGAAGTAGTTAAAATCATTAAGGCGTGTGGAAACGTCCAGAATATCAGGCCCAGTGAGATACCAATCAAGCCGTACACCGAGTTACCACCTAAGACTTCTTTAGCGATACCTTGATTACCAAATAAGAAGATCAAACTGATCGCTGGAAGCAATGAAGGAGCCAGAATAGGCGCTGAACCTAGCACTTGAAAAAGCCCCTTAAAAGGCATGCATGAACGAGTCAAAGCATAGGCATAACCAAACGCTAGTACCCCCACGACAACGGTCACTAACAACCCAAGCGTGAACGTATTGCCTACCGACTGCCACAGGCTTTGAGAAGCAAAATACGTTGCGAAATTCTGTAATCCTACAAATTCTCCGTCTGCATTCTGAACGCTTTTTTTCAACATTGCCCACAGTGGCATCAGGATAAACAGCGTCATGAACACAGACAAAAAGGCCAACAGCCCAAATAGGATTACGTTGTCTTTACTTAATCGAGCAAGAAAAGGCTGTACTCGTCGTTGAATTAGCAGCTTAGATTGCATCATTTGAGTCGATTCCATGATTATTTACGCCGCCTCGTCTTTCATCACTTGCAGGCTTTTCGATGGGTAAGCTCTAAGGCCTTCTTGGTCAAACGCCACATAACGAATATCACTGCGACGCAGCTTCAATCGATTGAACTCTTTGACTGATACATCAACGATGATCTCTTTCGCCGTGGAGTCATGTTGCAATTGACACTCAACACGATAAAACGCCCCTAAGAATTCGCTTGATACGATTCTCACGGGTAATGACTCACTAAAACGATCCACAAACTGGATTTGCTCTGGACGAACGGCAATATCGAAAACATCACCAAGTTTTGGCGTGAGGTTATCTAAACCCGGCAACGGTAACATCGACTCAGCAATACGTATCTTGCCTTGCGCTGCGACAGAAGCTTGAATGAAGTTCATGCTGCCAACAAACTCAGCCACAAAACGACTGACGGGTTTTTGGTAGATCTCTTGTGGGGCACCTACTTGCTCAATGACACCATGGTTCATCACCACAATTCGGTCTGCCATCGTTAAGGCTTCATCTTGGTCGTGCGTCACCATGATAGTGGTGATACCCAACTTGCGTTGCAGTTGGCAGATCTCGTCACGCAGATGTGTTCTTACCTTCGCATCCAACGCAGACAGCGGTTCATCTAGTAGCAACAAGCCTGGAGACAACGCTAATGCGCGAGCCAGAGCAACACGCTGCTGTTGTCCACCAGATAGCTGATTTGGGTATTTCTGACCAGACGTTGGTAAGCCGATGGTCTCTAACCAAGACTCAACCGTCTCAAGGGCTTCTTTGGTCGACATGCCTTGGTTTTTTAGACCAATCGCTATGTTTTCTTCCACAGTGAGATTTGGAAACAAAGCGTAAGATTGGAACACGATACCAAAGTCGCGCTTTTCTGGTGGCAAGAAAGTCGTATCATTACCGTTCTGCTCAATAGAACCTGAAGTTGGCAAGTCTAGACCTGCAATCGCACGTAATAAGGTGGTTTTTCCACAGCCGGACGGGCCAAGAAAGCAGACGAACTCGCCTTTATCTATCGATAGGGAGATGTCTTTTAACGCTGTAAATTGGCCAAATTGCTTTACAACGTTTTCAATATTCAAATAAGTTTGGTTGCTCATACTACAGCACTCTCCATATGGTATATACCAAATTTAAACTGAGAATATTGCAGTTGAGTGACAAATTTATAGAAGCTAAATGACAGTTATATTGCAGAAATAATAAGCGTTAAAGATTGCTATTTAATCGGCATTAAAAGTTAGTTCAGAAAGCCCTCAATGACTAGCCCATTAGTCACTGAGAGCCTTAGTGTGTACCTCTAATTTAAATCTTATTTATGATTCAACCTTGTCGGCTTTACCTGCCGCACCCGCGAGCTTTGCCAATTGCTTATCCAGCCACAATGGCGTGTTACCAGAATCTTCCGCGTTCTCTTTTCTTCGAACAGCATCTCTAACCATCATTGCCCCAACCCAACGGAATGGCTCTGGCGGGAAATAGCCTCGTGGACCGCTAGTTAAACCACTACGTGTCCATTCGTTATCATCTCCTAACACCATTGAAGACAAAATTTTGCCTCCCATGCGAGTTTGAGCCACACCATTACCTGAGTAACCGAGCCCATAATAAATGTTGCTTTGGCCTTTTAGATTACCGAAAAATGGCAATCCAGTGACCGAACGATCTGAGCCGCCAGACCAGTTGTAATCGAATTCACTTTGTTCCAATTTAGGGAACAGTTTTTGAAACGATTGATTGAGAATCGGCAGGTAGTTAGTGGTTTGGTTAAACATGCTTTCAACTTGATTGGCAAACGAGAACTTATTACCGCCTTTACCCAACATGAGTCGTCCGTCCTGGGTATCTCGGTAATAGTGGACAAAGATACGCGAATCTACCACCGCTGCCCCTTTCTCTGGACCAAACTGCTTGAGCTTTTCAGGAATAGGCTTGGTCACCACCATATCTGAAGAAACAACCACTATGCTGCGTTTGAACTCTTTAAAGTGATCGAGCATCCATGCATTGAGCGCTAAGATCACTTTATCGGAAGTTATCGTCCCACCCTCAGTTTGGACGCGAACTGGTGAGCCGTAATCAAGAGAAGTCATCTCTGTATTTTCGTAAATTTCGACACCCAATTCGATCGCAACTCGGCGTAAGTCTCTCGCCAATAACGCTGGCTGCACACTGCCCGCAGCTTCTGAGTAGTAACCCTCAATGTGGCGATCAGATCCCGCTTTATCAGCCAAAGAATTGTCGCACTTCTTCCAGCTATTGATACCCTGCTTAACCAGCTCATTAACAACAGGCTCCATTCCACCCTTTTGAGCTTCATTGGTCGCCGTGTAGTAAGTTCCGCTGCGATATAGATGCGCGTCAATGTTGTGTTCGTTACAGAAGGCTTCGATCTCGTATATAACCTTTTCCGACTCCTTAACCAACCATTTCGCTTGTTCTTTTCCGTAGAGCTTTTTCAGCGTTGGATACTTAGTTGACCACGTCAACATGCAACCGCCGTTCGCACCAGAAGCACCGCTACCACATAGGCCTTTTTCAATCACGACAACATGCTTTTCGGGTTGCTGTTGTTTGATTAAAATCGCCGTCCATAAACCCGTATAGCCACCGCCAACAATGGCGATATCACAGTTGACGTCTTTTTGGAGCGACTTCGCCGAATCTAGCCCCTCATTGATGTTGCCAAACTCTTGTTCTAACGCTTGCTTGAACCAATATGAGTAGTGCTTTGTCATTTGTTGTACCTTACTTAAAACCTAAAGGCGTAAAACTAAAAAAGGAAGACCGAAGCCTTCCTTTACTGATTTCTAACTTCTAATGAGCTGCATACCTAATGGACTACGTGTCTAATAAACCATGTGTCGAATAAACTCTGTAATCTAATAAGCTCAGTAGATAATTAACTAAGTAGCCAATAACTAACTAGCTCAGCAGATTAAGATTTTGGCTCTGATTTAGCGTCAAACTTCTCAGACCATGTTTTAAGAACATCTGCACGTTCACTGCCCATACGAGCGAAGTCCATTTTTGCCATGTTCTTCTCTACGTTCGGGAAGTTCTCTGCTTTACCTGTTACATCTTGGTGACCAACAACTGGGTACATTTCGATGTAAAGTTCATTTGCTGCTTTAGAGATAGACCAATCGATAACACGTTGTGCTGCATCAGAAGGCTTAACAAGGCCTACCGCTTCAGATTCCCAGCCGATGCCTTCAGGCGTAATCACTGAAAGTGGAGCGCCTTGAGTTTTCAGCTTCGCACCGCGGCTCGCCATAGAAATACCGATCGCCACTTCACCCATACCCGCTTGAACACATGGCTTCGAACCTGAGTGCGTGTAGTGAGCAATGTTTTGGTCTAGCTTCTGCATGTAGTTCCAACCTTGGTCTTCACCCATGTTTTGTAACCAAGCTGAAACCTGCATGTAGCCCGTACCAGAAGACGCTGGGTTTGGCATCGCAATGTGACCTTTATAGATAGGCTTCGTTAGGTCATCCCAAGATTTAGGTGCAGGCAAATTAAGTTGCTTAGCCACCACTTCGTTGAAACAAACCGCATTGAAGAATGCGTCATTGCCGTACCAAGCTTGAGTAGATTGCGGATCGTTGAGGTTTGAACGCAGAGCTTCTACACCTTGAGGCGTATAAGGTTTCAGGATGCCCTCTTCTTTAAGCAGTGCCATTGAAGAACCAGCAAGTCCCCAAACTACCTCTGCGCGCGGGTTGTTTTTCTCGGCCAATAATTTTGCCGTCATGATCCCAGTTGAATCACGTACCCACTTGATGTTGATGTCTGGGTTTTCACTTTCAAATGCGTTCTTGTATTTCGCCAAAATGTCAGTTTCAAAAGCGGTGTAAACCGTCACTTCCTGTGCTGCATAAGCGTTACCAGCTAATAGAGTTACTAAAGCTGCAAGTGATCCTTTCATAAAACGGTTTTTCATCATTTTCTCCAGTCAGGCTCAACTCTAAAGTGAGAAGTTGCCAAAATTAAAAGTTATCAAGGGTTAAAGCTGCCTAGGTTTGGAAGCAACCAAGGTTTAACGTTTCTAAAATTAGAAGCCTCATCAAGAGGCGCCTATATCCATAAATTCATTTAGGTTGTTAGTACGCACCCTCTCATTGGTATGTACCAGATGACGAGTATTAACCTAATCGACTTTTATGACGGTTAAATGAACAAAAAATGGCAATTTAAAGATCGGAAAATTTCTCAACACAAGTGACAAATTTGAATATGAAGCTTTTGTTAAAATAACGTTTGGGCTATTTACGACCGTTTAAATTGGTTGTTAAAGTAACTGCAAATATTGGTATAGTCCAAAATACAAATCACGAGAATTGAACATGAGAAACGAATACCTACTACTGACACCGGGTCCTCTATCTACTTCTGAAACCGTTCGCCAAGCGATGCTAAAAGATTGGTGTACTTGGGATGATGAATACAACAAAGACGTTGTTGAAGTGATTCGTAGCAAGCTAGTGACTTTGGCGACTAAGCAAACGGGTTATACGAGCGTACTAATGCAAGGTAGCGGCACCGCTTCAGTTGAAGCAACAATCGGTAGCGTTATCTCTAAAAGCGGCAAGCTTCTTGTTGTTGACAACGGTGCGTATGGTGCTCGTATTGCTCAAATCTCAGAATACTTAAACATTCCATGCCATGTCGTTTCCCCAGGTGAAACATCACAACCTGACTTGAACGAAATGGAAACGGCATTGGCCATGGATTCAGACATTACTCACGTAGCGATTGTGCACTGTGAGACCACTACGGGTATGCTGAATCCAATCGAAGACATCGCCAAATTGGCAAAGCAGCACAACAAAACCGTCATTCTAGATGCAATGTCGAGTTTTGGTGGCATCCCTATGGATATAGCCGACTTAGGTATCGATTACATGATCAGCTCGGCAAACAAGTGTATTCAAGGTGTACCTGGATTCGGCTTTGTTATTGCGAAGCAATCGGAACTGGAAAAATGCAAAGGCCAAGCTCGTTCATTAAGCCTTGACCTGTTTGACCAATGGCACTGCATGGAAAGCAACCATGGTAAATGGCGCTTCACCTCTCCAACTCATACAGTGCGTGCTTTCTACCAAGCTCTACTTGAATTGGAGCAAGAAGGTGGCATCGAAGCTCGTCATAGTCGCTACCAAACCAACCAAACCACATTGGTTGCAGGTATGCGTTCTCTTGGCTTTGAACCACTGCTTAATGATGGTCTTCATTCACCTATCATCACCTCTTTCTATTCTCCAACTCATAGCGATTACCAATTCAAGGAATTCTATGACCGTTTGAAAGAGCAAAGATTTGTGATTTACCCGGGCAAGGTTTCAAACGCAGACTGCTTCCGTATCGGTAACATCGGTGAAGTTTACCCGTCAGACATTGAAGCTCTCATTGGCGCGGTGAAAAACGCTATGTACTGGGACATCAAATAATGACGACGACCAATCAAGAGCCGATTCTAAAGGCCACACACTTTCGAAGCGAAGGCGATGTGAACACCACGCCTGCACGCGAAAAATGGAACGAATCGCTAAACGATGATGCGACTCAAGCAATGTTAAAGCGTGACTCTGACGTGTTTCTTCATCAAGCCATGTCAACACCTTGCCTAGACACACTTGAAGCAGCCGAAGGCATCTACATTCAAGATGCGACTTGCAAGAAGTACATGGACTTTCACGGCAACAATGTTCATCAACTAGGCTATGGTCATCCCCACATCATCAATAAAGTGACTCAGCAAATGGCGTCATTGCCGTTTTCACCACGTCGCTTCACCAATGAGACTGCCGTTCAGTGCGCTGAAAAACTCACACAGATCTGCGGTGGTGATTTGAATCGCGTGTTGTTTGCTCCGGGTGGTACATCGGTGATCGGCATGGCACTCAAACTGGCTCGACATGTCACCAACAACTTCAAAGTAGTGTCGCTATGGGATTCATTCCATGGCGCGTCACTGGATGCAATCTCTGTCGGCGGTGAAGCCTGTTTTCGCGAGGGTATGGGGCCGTTAATGGCTGGCGTAGAACGTATCCCACCAGCAGTCTCTTATCGTGGTGCTTTCCCGCTTAATGACTCTTTATCGTTTCGCGGGCAAAACTCCGGCGATGCGAACGATACCGCATGTGATGTACATTATGCGGATTACCTAGAGTACGTGATTGAAAAAGAAGGCGGTATTGGCGCCTTCATCGCAGAAGCGGTTCGTAACACCGACGTTCAAGTGCCAAGTAAGGCTTATTGGAAGCGTATCCGTGAGATCTGTGACAAACACAACGTCATGTTGATCATCGACGACATCCCAAATGGCATGGGTCGTAGTGGCGAATGGTTTACTCACCAAGCGTTTGATCTCGAACCTGACATTCTATGTATCGGTAAAGGTTTTGGCGGCGGCTTAGTACCAATCGCAGCCATGATCACTAAAGACAAATACAACACGGCAGCGCAAGTATCTCTTGGTCACTACACCCACGAAAAAAGCCCAATTGGTTGCGCGGCAGCACTCGCCACCATGGAAGTGATTGAGCAAGAAAACCTACTTGAAAAAGTACAAGCGGACAGCGCATTCGTGCGCGAACAGTTGCTTCAAATGAAAGAGAAGTACCCAATCATTGGTGACGTTCGCGGCATCGGCCTGCTCTGGGGGGTGGAATTGGTCACCGATCATATCACCAAAACCCGAGCTTTCGATGAAGCTGAAGCCGTACTTTACCAATGTCTAAACGATGGCCTGAGTTTCAAGGTGTCACAAGGTAATGTGATTCAGTTGAGCCCACCATTGATCATCAGCCGCAGCGAACTAGAAGTCGCTCTGTCTGTATTCGAAAAAGCGATAGCAAAAGTCTGCAAAGACTTTGAATACCTTTAAACCATCATTTAACCAATAACTTAAAACAATCATTCATCTCCCAGAACAACCTGAGCCGGGAGAGAACAGAAATAGGACACGACTATGAACACAACATCACCTATCCAAGCGGTTATCTTTGACTGGGCCGGCACTATCGTTGATTTTGGGTCATTTGCTCCAACCAGTATTTTCGTTGAAGCATTCAGACAAGGTTTCGACTTTGATATCGACTTAGCAGAAGCGCGTGAACCTATGGGGATCGGCAAATGGGACCACATCCAAGCAGTTGGTCGAATTCCAGCCGTTGACGCTCGTTGGAAGGCTCAATTCGGACGCTCCATGACAAGTGAAGATGTTGACGCGATCTACGCGGCATTCATGCCTCTTCAAAAAGCGAAAGTAGCCGATCACGCAGCTCCAATTTTAAACGCGATAGAAGTGGTCAATAACTTAAAAGAGAAGAACGTGAAGATCGGGTCTTGTTCAGGTTACCCACGTGAAGTGATGGATGTGCTAATCCCTGCGGCTGCAGATTACGGTTACCACCCTGACAACATCGTAGCAACCGATGACCTACCTCAAGGCGGTCGCCCTGCTCCATTTATGGCACTTAAAAACGTAATCGACCTTGGCGTAACCAGCGTTTCAGCGTGTGTGAAAGTAGATGATGCAGCACCTGGTATCGATGAAGGTCACAACGCAGGCATGTGGACAGTTGGACTTGTATTATCGGGTAACGAAGCAGGCTTAACATACCAAGAATATTTAGATGCAGACGAGACAACACTTACCGCTGCACGTGAAAAAGCAAGCGTTAAGCTAAAAAAATCAAACCCGCACTACCTGATCGATACCATTGCAGACCTACCTGGAGTGATTGCAGATATCGAAAAGCGTTTGTTAGCCGGTGAGCGCCCGTAACAGCTAAAGCTCCGCTCCACCCTACAACTCAGACTATGTAGCCATATAATCCGTTCACACAAAAAGATGAAACCTCGTACCGCCTTAAAATGATACGAGGTTTCATTGTTTCCAACATTTAAGACAACAATTGATCAACAAAAAAGCTATAAATAGCGCTTTGAAAACTATGAATACCAACAATCTGATTGACTATCATACGCAATCAGACTAACAATATATTAGTAGTACTTTAAAAGCTCTACCTGAATCAACGCCTTGATTTACTTACGGTCGCAGTGTCTTAGCCAGTAAGTTATCGCTTTACAGGTCAGTTCAGATAACAATAAAAATTAATCCAAGGATAAGATTATGAAAAAACTTTCTAAAATCATGTGTGCTGTCGTCGCAGCTTCCGGCTTAGCGGCAGCTCCTTCTATTGCTGCAACCACTTATGTTGGTGCAAAAGTGGGCATGGGTTGGCTAGATAGCGCATGCGTAAGCGGTGAAAAGTGTGATGATGATGCAATTGGTGCAGGGATATACTCTGGCTATAACTTCACTGACAGACTAGGTATCGAGTTAAGTTCTGATTTCTTAGGTGACTACAATACAAGCTTTTCCAAAAATGGGGTTACAAGTAACTTTAGCGACCCTCTAATCGCTATCTCACTAACGCCAATGTACCGTCTACCAGTACAACAAGAGTTCGATGTATTCTTCAAAGCTGGCCCAGCTTACATCTCCCACGGCGGTGAAACAGACGTTGTTCTTTCAGCCGGTATCGGTCTAGAGAAACAACTTTCCTCAGATTGGGCTGTTCGTGTTGAATACCAATACTTCGATGATTTCGATGACAACTATGTTCAAGACTTAAACTCTAACTTTGTTACCGTTGGCCTTAGCTACAACTTTGGTACAGGTAACACAACGGCTTCAGCAGCAGCCGCTTCTGCAGCCGTTGTAACACAGGCTCCTGCAGAGCCAATTGCCGAACCAGAAGTCGTTGTTGTTGAAGAAGAAGTTGTGGTTACTAAAGCGAAAACTGAAAGCTTCTCTCAAGGTATGTTTGAGACAAACAGCACTGAATTATCTTCAGAAGGCAAATCTGCATTAATGCCATTAGTTGAAGTACTGCAAGCTCACCCTCAATCATCAGTTAATGTTGTTGGTCACACTGATTCAACAGGTGCGGCAGAGTACAACATGATGATCTCTAAGAAGCGTGCTGCTGCTGTAGCCGCATACATTGAAGAGCAAGGCATTGAAGCGGACCGCATTACAGCTTCAGGTGAAGGGGAAGAAAACCCTGTAGCATCAAACGCTACAGCTGAAGGTCGTGCGCAAAACCGTCGTGTTGACGCAACGATCCCAAGCTTCGAATACCAAGAAAAAGCGCAAATGGAAGAAGTTATCGTAGAAACTGCTGAATAATAGCACTCTACCTTAATTAAAATAATAAGGGCGGAGCACTTTCAAGTGCTCCGCCCTTTCCTTTATCAGGCTCTCCCCATATGCCGTCAGCTATAAGTAGAAGCCGTAAAAATCAGTCTACCGCCAAGCTGTACAATCAGAGACTAGACTATTTCCCAGCTGTGGGTCATCTCTACACCAGCACCCAGCATTAAGCATACTGAACAGTACTTTTCTAATGAATCCGCACAGACCTTAGCTACAAGCTCGGGATCAAGATCATCACCAGTCACTTCAAAATGAATATTAATTGCAGTGAAAATTTTTGGTGCCGTTTCACGACGTGTCGTTTCAAGTTTTGCATTACAGCCTGTGATGCTTTGGCCTGCAGATTTCAAGCCATCAACCACATCAACAGAGCTACAACCGCCAGCCGCCATTAACACCATTTCCATAGGGCTTGGCGCGGTAGCACCGCCACTGCCATCCATAACGACAGAGTGACCTGATTGAGATTGACCTAGGAATTTAAAGCCTTCGACCCATTTAACTTCTGCTTGCATGTTGTTCCTTAGATGTACGGAAACCGCCATCACTATCTATTATATCAATAATGGACACCCTACTACTGGCAGCATTTATGAGCAAGATTTTCTGTTTGAGATATTTTTTTCATGAATAGTGTAATTTTTTCTATCTAAACCCTGTCTCTATTCGTACATTCAAAATCGAATGAGAAAAACGTCAAGATGAGGTATCTATGAATAAATTATCTAAAATATTGGTATCACTCGTGGTTGCACTACCACTGACTTCGCTATTTGTAAGCCAGACTGGCACTGCCAATACAATGGATAAAGCGATGGATTCAGGTAAAAGTGAAATCGCGACACTGGCTGGTGGTTGTTTTTGGTGTACAGAATCCGACCTAGAAAAACTGACCGGCGTCACCGACGTTATCTCTGGTTATTCCGGTGGTGAATTAGAAAATCCAACCTACAAACAAGTTTCCTCGGGTAAGTCTGGACACATCGAAGTGATCTACGTGACTTACAATCCAGATGTCGTTAGCTATGAGCAGGTACTTGACCAATTCTTCAGACACATCGATCCTACCGATGATAAAGGCTCATTCGTAGATAGAGGTCCTCAATATCGACCTGCTATTTTCTATCATAACCAAGAGCAAAAAGACGTTGCTCAGAATTTCATGATGGAAATAGACAAAGCTCAGATCTTTGGTGAGCCACTAAAAACAGAGCTGATTAAGTTTGAAAAATTCTGGCCATCAGAAGAATACCATCAAGATTATTACAAGAAGAGCAAGGTTCGTTATAACTACTACCGCTACGCTTCTGGTCGTGATCAGTACCTAGATAAAATCTTCGGTGATGATAGAAAAGAAAATCCGAAAACGATCCGCCAAATCATCGATGACAAAAATGCGACAGCTAATGCTAAAACATACACCAAGCCGTCTGATGCAGAGATCAAAGCATCTCTAACTTCACTGCAATACGATGTCACACAAGACGACGCAACAGAGCGCCCATTTGACAACAAATACTGGGATAACAAGCAAGAAGGTATTTACGTTGATATCGTAACGGGTGAACCTTTGTTCTCTTCAAAAGACAAATACAAGTCAGGTACAGGTTGGCCGAGCTTTACACAACCAATCAGCGAAGCTTATGTGGTAACAACTACTGACTACAAGCTACTTTACCCAAGAACAGAGGTTCGTAGTAAATTTGGTGACTCTCACCTAGGGCATGTATTTAAAGATGGTCCAAAGCCAACAGGTTTACGCTACTGCATGAATTCAGCCGCTATGCGCTTTATCCCAGCAGATAAATTGGCTGAGGAAGGCTACGAAGAATATATGGAAATGTTCGAAGGCTAAGTGCTAAGTGCTAAGTGCTAAGAAATTAGTGCGGCACCTATACCAACAAAGCCAGCATATTCGCTGGCTTTGTTTTTCTAACGCACTAACAAGAAGGGTTAACTTAGCCTGTTAACCTTATTAACCTGTTAGCACCGTATCTTCTGGGTATTTCAACAAAGAAGGTTCTGGACGAGCTAACATGTACGCCAAAGTGAGAGGACCAATACGTCCGATTACCATCACCACAATCATAATGTATTTGCCCGGCTCAGTGAGATTTGCAGTGAGTCCCGCTGTTAGACCGACGGTTGCAAAAGCAGAAATCACTTCAAACATCACGCGGTCAAACGCGGCCTTTTCAGTAAGCATTAACAAAAACATTGCGGTGGTTAACAGTGCTCCACTTACCACAATAATGGCCAATGACTTTGTTACCGCTTGCCAGGTCACAGTACGTTTAAACATCACTACATGCTTTTTCTGACGTAAGAAGGTCCAAGTTGCAACAAACGCAACCGCGAAAGTCGAGACCTTAATACCACCACCAGTGGAAGTTGAACCAGCACCAATCAACATCAGTACAATCATTACCAACAATGCAGGCTGGGTGTATTGAGACAAATCGACACTATTGAAACCAGCAGTACGAGCACTCGCAGACTGGAAAAATGCCGCTAACCACTGACCTTGCACCGATAAACCTTCCATAGTCGCTGAGTTATTCCTCTCCAACAGCCAAAACAATACCGTACCAACCAACAACAGCGCTGGTGTTGCAGTTAGCATTATCTTGGTATGTAAATGTAGGTGTCGAAAACCTTTACGCCAGTTACTCGATAAGTCGCCGACGACTGTAAAACCAAGTCCACCAAAAATAAACAAACCTGCTAATGTAAATATCACCAAAGGATCATCAACAAAACTCATCATACTGTCTGAGAACAGCGCGAAACCTGCGTTATTGAATGCAGATATAGCGTGAAAGAGTGCATAAAAGCTTCCCGTTGCCCATCCCATTTCTGGAACCCAACGGAAACAGAGCAACACAAACCCAACAAACTCCGCCACCAATGCAAAGATGATGATCTTCTTCACTAACTTACGAAGGTTAATCTTACGATCTTGTCCAAGTGCTTCTTTTGCCAATGCTTGTTGTTTAAGGCTTAATCGGACACCAAACATATAGAGCAGTACCGCAGACAGGGTCATCTGCCCTAACCCACCCACTTGCATCAAGAACATCAGTAAGATTTTTCCTGCCAAGGTGAAGTGCTGACCAGTATCGACAACACCTAAACCTGTCACACTGATCGCTGACGTGGCAGTAAACAGTGCATCCGTAAAGCTTAGCCCTGTCACCGAGAACACAGGCAGCGTCAGCAAGATTGCTGAGGGGATAAGAACACCTAAGAAGCTCGTAAGGATAATCTTAGGTTCAGAGCCTTTGCGTGGCTTCTTATCACTTTTAAGGGTGTAGAAAGTACCTCTTCGTTTTACCGAATTCATACTGTTACCTTACTTACTGATTGCCAATTACCAATTGCGTAGCTTTCTAGATAAAGTCTCTTTCGGCCCAGCGATGATCACCACATCCCCAATTTCTAAACTCACATCCAGTTCTGGTGCTTTCGTTAAATTCGGGCCTCGCTTAAAGCCAAGTACCTCAACACCATTTTCTTTACACAGATTAAGGTCACCAAGTTTCTTACCCAACAAATTAGAACCAATAACGATTTCCGTCATCGCTAAGCCACTGCCAAGGTCGATAAACTCAAGAACGCGTCTATCCAACATTTTACGCGCGACACGAATACCCATGTCTCGCTCGGGCATAATGATGTGGTCGGCACCAATCTTAGAGAGAATCTTGCCGTGGAACTTATCATTCGCCTTCACCCAGACTGCTTTTGCGCCTGACTCTTTAACGACCAACGTTGTGAGAATACTGGAATTAACGTCAGAGCCTATCGACACCATCACCATGTCGTATTCATCGAGCCTTAACTCTTTAACTGTCTCTTCGCTTGTACAGTTCGCAACAATCGCTTGAGAAACAAAAGCCGCCGCATCTTTCACTCGCTCTTCATCAATATCAACGGCGAGTACCTGTGAGCCTGAACTTTGTAGCTCTTTACAGACTGAGAGACCAAAACGTCCCAAGCCAATAACTGCATATTGTTTGTCACTCATTTATTACTCCACTTACAAAGCTATGTAGCATCGAAAACAAATAATGAAATTGTCTTCATACAAAAAAACGACTATATATCCATATAGAGATACAATTGTCAGCTAATCGCTTGATTTATAAAGGTAGAGAACAAAAGTGATTTCTGCTAATTTCTAACCCACTATTTCTGCGGCAGTACACACAATGAATGAATTCATAACCCAAGTACAAACCTACATTAACCAGAGCCATAGTGATTGGGCAAACAGCGTCCTATTCATCACTATTGCGAGCTTTCTCGCTTGGGTCGCTTGGCGAATTATCCATAATCGCTTAGAAATTCTGGTTCAGAAAACCCCATTCCACTGGGATGACCTACTGCTAGAGGCGCTAAAAACACCTGTCAGTACATTACTCTGGTGTTGGCCTGCAACTGTCTCTGTGGGGTTAATCCTTCAAGACCAGTTTGGTAATGAAATTAATTGGTTAAAAACACTTAAGCACATATTAATTATCTGTACCTTCGTTTGGTTTACCTTGCGAATGATCACCAACACTGAAGCGTACGTCTTAGAACAAAAAACCAGAGACGAAACCACAGTACAAGCTATCGCTAAAGTCGCTCGCTTGTTCTTTATGGTGATGGGCGGCCTGACCATCATGCAGGCATTTGGTCTGAGCCTATCTGGCTTACTCACCTTCGGTGGTGTGGGTGGCTTAATCGTCGGTTTGGCAGCAAAGGATCTACTGTCGAATTTCTTTGGCGGCATGATGATTTACTTCGACCGTCCTTTTAAAGTCGGTGATTGGATACGCTCACCAGACCGCCAAATCGAAGGTACAGTCGAACGCATTGGTTGGCGCATGACCATCATTCGCACTTTTGATAAGCGACCTTTATACGTGCCAAATTCGGTATTCAGTAACATTGTGGTGGAGAACCCATCAAGAATGTTGAATCGCAGAATCAATGAAACCTTCGGGCTTCGTTATCAAGATGCAGACAAGCTAGCTCTAATTGTTGATGAAGTTAGATCCATGCTCGAAACACACCCTGACATTGATGCCAAGCAGACCTTGATTGTTAACTTTAATAAATTCGGACCATCAACTCTTAACTTCTTTATCTACACCTTCACCAAAACGGTTAACTGGGTGAGGTACCACGAAGTTAAGCAAGATGTCCTGCTGCAGGTGTTGGCGATTATTCATAAGCACAATGCTGATATCGCCTTCCCAACACAAACACTCAAGATCGATCCTCAAGATTTTGGCGAAGCTCAAGGTATGGTCATTTCCAACTCAGAAGGTCATTAAGAAGCAATACCAATGACTTCTAGCTAGTAGTTAAGATCCACAAAAAAGCCCTTACTAGCGATTGCTAATAAGGGCTTTGAATTTTTAGCTGCTTAATGACTGTCTGTAATAATTAGATTACTTGTTACGACGTGCTTCAACAGCATCTGCTAGTTGGCGAAGTACTGTTTCAGTATCTTCCCAACCGATACATGCGTCAGTAACAGATTGGCCGTAGGTTGCAGCTTTGCCATCAACAAGATCTTGGCGACCTTCAACTAGGTGAGACTCAATCATCACACCAAAGATAGCTTTGTCACCGCCGGAGATCTGTGCACTTACGTCATCAGAAACGTTCATTTGGCGTTTGAACTGCTTTGAGCTATTCGCGTGGCTGAAGTCAATCATCACCTTCTGTGGAAGGCCTGAAGCTTCTAGCTCTTCTTTAATCTTGCCAACGTGCTCTGCGCTATAGTTTGGTTCTTTACCACCACGTAGGATGATATGACAATCAGGGTTACCTGCGGTTTCAACGATAGCTGAGTGGCCGTATTTAGTTACCGACAAGAAGTGGTGAGAAGCGCTAGCAGAGCGAATTGCATCTGTTGCGATCTTGATGTTGCCATCCGTACCATTCTTGAAGCCAACTGGGCAAGATAGGCCTGAAGCCAGTTCGCGGTGAACTTGAGATTCTGTAGTACGTGCGCCAATTGCGCCCCAGCTGATTAGATCTGCAACATATTGCGGCGTAATCATATCTAAGAACTCACTCGCCGTAGGCATTCCCATATCAGTTAGGTCAAGTAGTAGCTTACGCCCTAGGCGAAGACCGTCATTTAGTTTGAACGTGTCGTTCATGTACGGGTCATTGATTAGGCCTTTCCAGCCAACAGTGGTACGTGGTTTTTCAAAGTAAACACGCATTACGATTTCAAGGTTACCGCCTAGTTCGTCGCGTAGCACTTTCAAACGTTTACCGTACTCAAGCGCAGCTTCTGTATCATGAATAGAACATGGGCCAACAATAACAAGTAAGCGATCATCGCTATCTTCTAAAATATTGTGGATCGCTTTGCGGCTTTCAAAGGTTGTAGAAGAAGCAATTTCTGTCGCAGGAAACTTTTCTAAAACAGCAACAGGTGGTAATAACTCTTTTACTTTGTTAATTCTTACATCATCAGTCTGGAACATTGCTTACTTCTTCCTATTTTCTATCCTTGAGGCTGAATGCACGTTATCTCACGTCACTTTCCATCAGCATTTATCTTCTTGTTCCCTGTAACTTAACTAGTAAAAACCACAGTTTCAATCACTAATTAAAAAAAAACGCAATTTATTTTGTGTTTTATATTTAAAACACCCCGTATAACATTATTTACACGCTATCGATTGCGCAGTTATCAGACACAGTAAGAACACAGCTCTTCAAACTATCCTGGCTAGATAATGTCTTACGCAACGATAGATAAAAGCTCTTTACCACACGTACAGTCTTTACAAACGCATACACAAAAAATAGAGAGCTAAAGACTTTTCGTCGTATAGAGAAAAAGTGGGAACTAGCACCATAACTTTAGTTGGGATATTGCTCATCGATAAATAGAACAGATCAAATTTGGCAATTTCTGCGCAGGAACGGTATATGGAGAATTGTACAGGCGAAACAAGAGGAGATGTGACGACGAAAGAAGCGGAAAATAGCTAACTGGTTGATAAGATCTCGGTCGCAACCTTATCTTGGATTCGCTCGTCTTGAGAAGAACCTCAAAGCGATGTGCCCTTCCAATCCAATGGTACAATTTACTTAATAAAGTGGCTTCGGGCTTGTTCAACACTCGGGATTTAGTGTTGGCTACGCAACACCTTAAGCCTTATTTGTTATGTGACTAGCACCTTTGATAGGCAGATTGAGCGTTTTACACCAACATACTTTCCATACGCACTCGATTCTGAGTAAGAGTTGCGCTCATAAAAACTGACTGCTTTTGAGTTAACTCTACGTGTCGACAGAATAGCTTTTCGATACCCTTTGTTAACTGCGTAGCATTCGAGTTGTTTCAGCAAGTAGGACCCTGCACCAGATTTGTTGGAGTACATTCGCTTTAGTTCACAAACTTCATTTTCATGGTATCGAAACACTCCACATGCTACTGCGACAGTATTTAGATATACCACGATGCATCCATCTTTCGAAGAATCAAAAGTATCAGATGCAAACGAGCTTTCACCAGAGTCACGGGTAATTTGAGCCAGTGATGAGTTCAATTCAGCGACCAACGACTGAAAATCACTGTTACTTGATTCTACTTTCTTGTGTTCGAATTTCATACCTGTCACATAACGAATGACATGGATTCCCCCTACCGAGGATCTGCCACACTTATGTGGTACTTAAATGCATCGGAGGCACCATGTCTGATTATTCTTATTTCTGCGGTATCGACCTAGCTAAAAGCCACTTTAGCCTTCATGCCGTAGACCAAAATGGTAAAGTCTTACTTCATAAGTCAGTAACCCGCTCTAAATTACTGACTACAATAGCAAATATGCCACTCATGCGTATAGGCGTTGAAGTGTGTGGTGGTGCACATTATTGGGTAACAACACTCAATAAACTCGGTGACGAAGAAAGAAACGAAAGTAGCTAACGGGTTGATAAGATTACTATCGCAACCTTATCTTGACCTCGCTAGCCTTGAGAAAAGTATCAAGGCGATGCGTCTTTCAAACCCGACAGTACAATTTACTTAATAAAGCGGCTTCGGGCTTGTTCAACACTTGGGATTTAGTGTTGGCTACGCAATACCTCAATCCTTATTCGTTATATGTTATATGTTATATGTTATATGTTATATGTTATATGTTATTTTGAAACGCTGCTTTTACAGATTTCGAGACCCGCGAAAACTTCCCTAAATTTCTCTCCTTTGAACTTGCAATATCTTGACAGCTATCATTCTGTATTCGTGTGTTGTCACTATGATCATCATACCCAAACTGGGCTTTCATAACTAAACCAGAAGCTAACAGGCTTGCTCCAATGCCACTTCCAAAAACCGTAACAACCTGCTTAAATATTTCAAAATAACTGTTGATTGCTAAAAGCAAGGCTTGATTAATATCTTTAAGATTGGCATTTTTAGGATCGGTCATTTCTTTATTAAGTTCACCGATCACTTCACTCTGTAAAGAAAATGTAAACGCTAAAAATAAGGCAGTAGCACCGCCAATAATAAAACCAGAAATAGAAAGTCTAGAATGTAATACCGAACGGTTTTTATTTTTCGAAAATAAAACAAACTTTATAGTGATAAACAAGCAGATAAGCCAAAAAACTACATACACCACTGCTTCACTCATATAATCATCAGTAATCAATTAGTTAACCTTTACATTTCTAAAATATAACGAATGACATGGATTCCCCCTCCCGAGGAGCTGCCACACTGATGTGGTACTTAATTGCACCGGAGGCACCATGTCTGATTATTCTTATTTCTGCGGTATCGACCTAGCTAAAAACCACTTTAGTCTTCATGCCGTAGACCAAAATGGTAAGGTCATACTTCATAAGTCAGTAACCCGCTCTAAACTGCTGACTACAATAGCAAATATGCCACTCATGCGTATAGGTGTTGAAGCGTGTGGTGGTACACATTATTGGGTAACAACACTCAATAAACTCGGTTACGACGCATGAATTATGGATGCTGGCTTTGCGCGTGTTGGAGTGAGCCGACCCACCTAGCCGAAAGGCATTGATAATAATGAGAATGGCATTGACGAAATCAGAGGAGATGTGACGACGAAAGAAACGAAAAACAGCTAACGGGTTGATAAGATTGCTATCGCAACCTTATCTTGACCTCGCTCGCCTTGAGAAAAGCCTCAAAGCGGTGCACCCTTCAAGTTCAATCGTACAATTTACTTAATAAAGTGGCTTCGGGCTTGTTCAACACTTGGGATTTAGTGTTGGCTACGCAACACCTTAATCCTTATTCGTTGAAATTAATGACGCGACTGTATCAGGTAAGCTTTTATCCGCTGATGAGTAAACTCTGTCAATATCATCTGTAACTACAATTTGATCCAAAAGCTCAAGCTCTTCAATATCTTCAGCTAACTGATTAGGGTCAATATGAAATGAGAATGATTGCCCAGATTTTAGCTCTTGCCTCGAGTTTGGCTGAGATGTTATAGCATCACGCTGATAAAAAATTCGTTGTCCATTTGTAAGCTGGACTAGAGTACTGCCCAAAAAGACTGTATTAGTTGAGTGATTTTGGACACTAACAGCTAAAAACCATTTGGTACTTCCATGAGCATCAGGAACCAAAGCCCCTGTTGTTTTTATTTGAATATTTGGTTTTTCTAGTGTATTTATTTTCAGTTGTTCACTTGAGGTTTTCCCCTCTATTGACTCAACACCTTTTTCCTTGAATATCAGATCAACAACTGTCTTTGTTAAATGAAGTAGAAACAACTCCCGAAACTCATGAACAGATGGGTAATATTGTAATAATCCGGAATGCTTTAATGACTCAATATAATCAGATAACCGTCTATACTCTTCTTGCATATTCTGTGGTATCGGTTGTTGAGATAGGTATAAAGAAACTTTTGCACCTTTATTTCTTAAGCCTTCAATTTCCTCTACTGTGCCTGATGCATGAGTATCTGTTGGTGTTCCCAACTTACTCCAAAAAATACCGATCCCAAAATCGGCATCTTCTACCATTTGCTGGTTTAGTATTTTCTGAGGATGCATTCCCATCTCTGGCTGTGAATGGGTCTCCCACTTTACTAAGTCAACAGTAGCACCAAGCGCATCGCCAATTTGAGCGTTCCACCGCTGGATAACTTCTGTCGCAGCTTCCCGTTCATTCGAGACATCCCCAGGCGACATTAATAAACATTTAAATTGTATAATTGATTTAGCCATAGATTCCTTCTTCGTTATAACATTTTAATATCGTGCAAACACAAATTCACCCAGCCAATGTATCAAAAAGGTTGCTTATAACCAACTGAATGCTATGCATTTAATATAAAATCGGGTCTCAACATTCAGCGCAAAAACGTGCAAGCACACATTGCCATCAATGTAGGGCACGTTATCATTCTTAGTCACTCACCAATGCACTTACTATTCAACAATTTAACATCAACACCCTCGTTAAATTCGTGCTCATTCAGTGTTAAAAACCACTCTTTCTAAAGTCATTAATTATTCAATAAACTGCCTGTGTGTACAGGTCACTGAGGGGGAAGCTAAAGCTAGTCGATTCTGAACTCGTCATTAATGAACATGGTGGATGACTAATAATTAATAATGAAGACAGGAGCGTTGAGGAAAGGTGTTAAGGGGGCAATATTACAGCTACAGCGACTCTTGTGGGTTAAATTAGAAAGGCAAGATTCAGTTCTTGCCTCTGTATTGAGTGTTCCTCAGAAAACCACAACAACTCGTCACTTATTTGGATGGGATGTTGATTTATGACTGTGAGATGCGACTAGGGCTAATAGTCATATTTAAGCGGTTGCACCACAGAATCTAAGCCCTCAATTTTGAGAGCTAAACATAACTGCATTAAATCGCCCAACTCACCTTGCGGGAAGCCCTTTTTATCGAACCACAGCAAGTATTCTTCAGGTAGGTCAATCAAGGTGCGGCCAGCGTATTTTCCAAATGGCATTTGCATTCTGGCTAGCTTAATTAGGTTCTCTTTCTCTAGCATTACAAGCTCTTTCTAGACGTCGTCGATGTTCTGTAGAGTATCACCTAAACGTTCAACCCAATAGTTGATCGCATCTTTGGCATCATCTAACGAATCAATCATAGTAGAAAAGTCTTTGTTACCCGCTTCGCGGTCGATAGCTGCAAACAACGGAGTGCCATCTTGCGCGTCACTGACCAATAGCTCAACACTGGCGCTCCCAACGTTGGTGTGCTCACCTGTCGTCACCTTAGATATAGTCGACATCGCAAGACCAAACGGCAGCACACTGCTTGTCACGGCTAAGATAGGGTTGGGCATTTCAACATTACTTAAGGCGATACTCAAGCGTAGCGTGTTCCCTGTTGGTTCATCGACAATCGTTTTGTGAGGCGATATTTTCGCTTCCAAACGACTTACCATATGATCTGTGAGCTCCTGAATGTCTTCCTGATCTAATGTGCCTTCTTCTGCCAACACAAAGATTTGGTCGATCACCACAGAGTCATAAGCGTCTAACTTGGATTTCAAACGTTGTTCGTCACGCAGCCCTATCCTTGCCCAAACTAAATCAACGCCTCCATCAGGGCCAGGCCGAAAATCTTCATAACTGGTGAATTTAGTAGCGGTTTTAATTGGGCCGCCTGCACAACCAAACAAAAACATGCTGGTTGCAACAAGCAAAAGGACTTTTAAAGGTTTCATAACGCACTTAAGTAAATCAAGGAATCAAATAAGTATGCCATACCCTAAGTGAAAAAGTTGTAGGAAAAGAGATAAACTCAGAGCTCGATCTAAAATCAATGGTTCTGAACGGTATGTGCATACTCTACGATCACCTGATTGCCTTCGATATAAGCATTTTGGATCTCACCATCAACACTCATTCTACTTTTCAGATAAACCACTTTGGGCCCGGATTCATTGTCTTCTTTAAGTGAAGGGAGCACATTCCTTGGCTCCAAATGAAGCAAACGACAGAAGTGACTAACGAAAGACATGGTTAATGCTTTCTCCCCTCTTAGCACTCGAGAAAAATCCAACTGGTTCATCCCTAGCTTTTTTGAAAACTCCATCTGCGTAATTCGCATTCGAGATTTTTGTGACATCCACGTTTGGTACAAAGCATCTCTATCTTGCTCAGTGAATTCCATTACCGGTTCCTTTATATAATTCATGCCAATCAATTGTCCGGCTTTTCATACATGACATGTCAGGGTTTGGTTAGTGGAAACCAAAGGTTTGGTTTTGATATGGGAATAACCTTGTTTGAGCTATATAGAACTATATACAGCTATCAGAGCTATCAGAGCTATCAGAGCTATCAGAGCTATCAGAGCTATCAGAGCAGATAATGATCCGCCAACAGAGCAACAAACAAAATCATAAGATGATAAATAGAGAACTTGAAGGTCTTCATCGCCATGTTAGGCTCATCACGATACTTAAGTACCCAAGCGTGATAAATAAACCCACCGTTGAGTACCAATGAAGCGCTCAGATATATCCAGCTGCTCATGCCGACCAATACAGGCAATATACACACGATGCTAAGCAACAAGGTATAAAGCAAAATAGAAGTCTTGGTGTATTCGATTCCGTGGGTCACAGGCAGCATGGGGATGTTCACTTTGGCATACTCGTCACGACGATGAATTGCCAACGCCCAGAAGTGCGGAGGTGTCCAGATAAAGATGATCATCACCAATAACCAAGCGTTTGAATGAAGCTCATTAGTAACTGCCGTCCACCCCAACAGCGGAGGCATTGCACCAGCGATCCCTGCTATCACGATGTTTTGCGGCGTCGCTCGCTTCAGATACATGGTATAAATCACTGCGTAACCCAACAAGCTTGCAAAGGTTAACCAAGCGGTGAGCTGATTGACCCACACCACAAGCGTGACGAAACCAAGTAAGCCAATACCCGCGGCAAAGCTGAACACGCGCGCACTACTCAGTTCACCGGATGGTAAAGGTCGTCGATTTGTTCGAGTCATCTGGCCGTCGATCTTTTTATCGATCAAATGGTTAAATGCAGCGGCTGAACCTGCCATTAACCCTATCCCAATCATTCCGAACAGAGTTTGTTGCAAAGGCAATCCATTCGGCAAAGGCAATCCATTCGGCACAGCCAAACACATTCCAACCAATGCAGTTAGCAGCATCAAAGCCACCACTTTAGGCTTGGTCAGTGTTAAATAGATCTTCCAAGTAGCTTTGTTTTTTGCTGCTGTTTCGTTACTTAAAGCGATGTCGTTGTTGGCTGTTATCTTAGGAGTTGAGGCTACTCCTTGAACCACCACTCCATGTTGTGTTGACGTTCTACTGACCATGATTACCTCCTTGTAATACACTGTTCTTCACCAAGCTCTCACTCGGTTTGCGTTGCCACACGACAAAATTGGTCACCACCATGCTGATTAGCAACATCGCTGCGACTAGGTTATGCAAAACCGCGACTGAGATTGGCAGATGAAACCATACATTGCTGATACCAAGGCTGATTTGAGTAAACAAGACTATTGCGACAATCACGCTCAGCTTTTGGTGAGGCACTTGGCCAAATTTCCATAGCTGGTACACGATCATCAGCACCGTTAACGTCGCCACAATAGCCCCGAACCTGTGCATGACATGGATGGTGAGCCTTGCGGGATATTCCAACACACCAAACTCATAGTTGTCATGACCGTGTTGAGCAAAATCGAACGCATTTTTGAAGTCGAGATAGCTCATCCAGTTACCTTCACATATGGGTAACTGTGTACACACCAACGCGGCATAGTTCGACGATGTCCAACCACCAAGCAGTATCTGCCCGACCACAATGAATAGCCCGAACAGCGCCCAAGCCTTAAGTGACGAAGTATACGTAGCCTCACCAAAACGGCTTTGAAATTGAGACAAACGACAGTAGAGCAGACACAACAGCGACAATAGCGTGAAGCCCCCCATCAAATGTGCCATAACCACAACGGGCATCAACTTGAGAGTCACCGTCCACATTCCGAGCAAAGCCTGAAATATCACGGTTGCAGAGATAAGTAACGGAAGACCAGCAGCTGTTATATTCTTTTTAATACACCAAGAAACAACGACAAAGATAAGCAGCCCTAATGTTCCTGCAAAGTAGCGATGGATCATCTCTATCCACGCTTTGTCTGCTTCGAGAGCTCGTTCTGGAAATTGTAGATTGGCTTGATTCACAGCTTGGGCATCAGAAGGAACGGTTATCTTGCCGTAACACCCTGGCCAATCAGGACAGCCAAGGCCAGCATCCGACAAACGGGTATAAGCGCCGAGCACGATCACGGTAAGGGTTAATAAGATCGTTAATCTCATCATGTGTATGAGTAAATCAGGGGCTCTATTCTGCATCGTTTATCTCCCTATATTTATTCCCTTTTCGCTAACAACACTCAGCATTAACGCAATTTGCTAAAGCTCATCAACTTAAGCTGATTAACTACCCAACTCGTGACAGCTTAAGCAGCTTTCTTAGATCATGAATCATGCCTTTAGATTGACCAACTAACTGAGACGGGTCAGAAACGCTTTTGTACTCCATGACCAACTGCCCTAGTGGGTCAATAATGACAATCGAAGCAGGCGAAAACTCAGTACTTAACTGGTCACCACCAGCTAACAAAGATAAACCCGGCTTATCGAGCGAACCCGACAACGAATTACCTTCTGAGACAAAAACAACGGCAGTCACTCGCTCTTTGTTTTTCCCTAACGCCAAATAGCTTTGATTCAAATAATGAAGTTGTTGTTCGCACAAACTTTCACATTCTGTAGGAGCGATATAACCCACTAACCACCCTTCTTCAGCCATGGGTACCGTTACTCCGAAATCCGCAAGCGTGGTTCTTGGTTCTACCAATTCGCCTGAGTTAGTGACACCTGAGGTATACCAATTCTGGTCCAGCACAGTTTTGGCGATAATGGCTGGCAAAGCGAAAATTAAAACAAGTCCAATTAATACCAAGCGCCCTTTAGTACGACGGCTTCTGAGCTCAGCCATGTTTGCCTCGGTAATTTCCCTGTTCACTTGTGCTTGAGATTTATCCATCCTTATTCCTCGTGATAGGTGTTGCTTTTAGGTACCGATAGCCAATCAACATCGTCAAAAACAAAAGTACCGCAGCCATAACAAACCATTGAAATGAGTAACCAAAGTGCTTCTCAGATTTCATCGCCGTTGGACGCCATAACATTTCATAGGGCCATGAATCTAAACTCTGAGGTTGGAAGACAAAGGGCAGCACTTCTTGCCCGGTGTACTGTGATAGTGCTGTTATGTTTAAGTTTTGAATTCTATTCGGTGTCGTATTTTCTAATCCCAACTCATGACTTAGAGGGTTCACCGAACGTGTGTACAAACGCCCTGACATATTGGTTGGTAGTGTGATGCTTCCTAATTGGGGTAGCTCTCTTCTGTCACGGCTAGCTGCAACGAACCCAAGATCGATCAACAGTTGTTTTCTTCCATCTTGTGTTGGAACTTCGCCCAACATGTAAATCACATACCCTACCGTTCCTTGGTTAATCTGGTTGTCTAACAAAACCACTAAACCACTTGGTGCTTCCAATTCCACATCAACCTTCAAACCATTTAAAGACGGCAGTTCAGGTGAGCCTTGCGCTTGTGTACGCGAGTCTTTCCATTCAGAGATAACCGCATCCAATAACCTAGACGATTGCTGCGCTCTTTCTGATAGCTGCTGTTCATAGCGCAACTTCTCGTTACCTCGATCTAACTGCCACAAACCCAACTTGATTAAAATGCCGACTGAAACCACAGTTAAAACAACCGCTATCCAAAAACCTTTACTGCGGAACTTGTGTTCATCATCAATCAATCGGTTTGGAGTTATCACTATGGCGTCATCTACCTTTGTGTTGTTGTTTAAAATTGTGTTAGTCGCTTTGCTGTTCTTCATCGCTTTCAATTTGATGAAAGGCCTAATTCAAATCGCCTCAGGTAAACACAATGGCAAAAGAGTGAGTCACTTCTTAGGTCGCCGTGTGATGCTGTCTGCCATCGTAGTGCTATTATTGTTACTTGCCCTAGCCTCAGGCACCATCACTCCAAATCCAAGACCTTACTAAGGCATTCAAGTTTTCAAACTTATTTATTCTTCAAAACACGACTTAAAGCAGCCCGTACATCATCAAAGTACATAGACAAACACGAACAGACCTAGCCAAACCACATCAACAAAGTGCCAATACCAACTGCCCGCTTGGAACGCAAAGTGGTCTTTCGGAGTGAAGTGGTCTTTCGCAACTCTTGCCAGCAACACGATCAAAAAGATAGTTCCTAAACAGACATGCAAACCATGGAACCCAGTCAACAAGAAGAAGGTATTGCCGTAGATACCAGACTGAAGTGTCAGCCCCATCTCTTGATAAGCGTGAAGATACTCTTCAACTTGGAAGAACAGGAAGAAGCCAGCCAGAACAATGGTTATCTCCAACCAGACGATCAAAGCCATACGCTTATTTTGTTCAAGACTGATATGTGCCATGTGCAGCGTCACAGAGGAAAGCAGCAGGATAATGGTGTTCTTAAGCGGGATACCTTGCCAAGGCATGGCTTGTGTCGTTACGCCATCAGGGGTAGTCGTTAATGGCCATATCGATTGGAACATCGGCCACAATACTTCATGGGTCATTTCATTATTACCCGCACCACCAATCCAAGGTACAGAAATCATACGAGCATAGAAAAGCGCGCCAAAGAAAGCGCCGAAGAACATGATTTCGGAGAAAATAAACCAACTCATTCCTTGTCTAAAAGAACGAGATATCTGCTCAGAATAAACGCCACTTAATGATTCTGTGATCACATTGCTGAACCAACCTGCGAGCATGTAAAGCAGCACAGCAAACCCGACTAACAACACCGCTTTGCCAAATACACCACCGGCTGCGTCGGTGCCCATATTTTGCACAGTCAAGCCAGCACCAACCGCGACCAAAAACAGTGCTACAGCACCCACTAATGGCCAGTGACTTTGATGTGGAACGAAATAAACTTCCTTTTTAGAACTCATCGCTCAACTCCTTATGTTGATACTGGTTCTGTAAATCCCTAGTTACTTGCGAGTGTGCTCGCTTTTGGTGAGCCAGATTGTAGTGTGCTCAATGTCGATGTACTCACTTCAGGCTTACTTGCCTTTCCACTCACCTGACTCGTGATGTTAAACAGCGTATATGAGAGCGTGAGTGTATGTATCGATTCTGGAATATCTGGCTCAATGTAAAATATCAAACCCATTTCTGCGCTCTTCTGCCCGTCCAATGGCTGCTGATTAAAGCAAAAGCATTCCATCTTATTGAAGTAAGTTGCCCCCATACCTGGAGAAACCGATGGTACGGCTTGGCCAACCAATGAGGCTCCAGATAGGTTTTTAGCTATGTAGTTAGTTTGAACCACTTCACCAGGGTGAACCTCTAACACTCGAACTTCAGGCGAGAACTGCCACGGCATATCTGGCTTAATGTGCGACATGAATTCAACACGAACAGTACGAGAGTAATCAGGCTGCATTCCCTGAGGTTGCACCGCTGAAACAGTATTAGTTTTGCCATTAATGCCTAAGGCCTCGCACATCACATCGTAGAGCGGCACCAAAGCGAAACCGAAGCCAAACATCGCCACCACGCTCAACACCAAGTAGCCCGTCAGCTTTTTAGTCGATCGCTTATTAGACAGGCGCTTTGGTTGCTTTTTATCTTGATTGGGATCGCTTTGCTTATCACTCATAGCTCATCCCTCTAATCTACTTTAGGTGGATGAGTAAAGGTGTGGTGAGGCGCTGGGCTTGGTACTGTCCATTCTAGCCCTTCAGCCCTATCCCAAGGCTTGCTTGGTGCAGGCTCTCCGCCTCTTACGCACTTAATCGCTAGCCATAAGAAAATCAACTGAGACAACCCAAAGGCAAAGCCACCAATCGACACGACTTGGTTAACGTCAGCAAATTGAATGGCGTAATCTGGAATACGACGCGGCATGCCCGCTAGCCCTAAAAAGTGCATAGGGAAGAACAGTACATTAACTGAGATTACCGACGTCCAGAAATGCCACAGACTGAGCTTGTGGTCGTACATATGCCCAGTCCATTTCGGCAGCCAGTAATAAGCTGCGGCCATAATTGAGAACACGGCGCCAGTCACCAGAACATAGTGGAAATGAGCCACAACAAAATAGGTATCGTGGTATTGGAAATCCGCAGGCACGATAGCAAGCATCAATCCAGATAACCCACCAATCGTAAACAAAACAATAAAGGCAATCGCAAACAGCATTGGGGTCTCAAAGGTCAAAGCACCCCGCCACATGGTCGCCACCCAGTTGAAGACTTTCACACCGGTCGGCACCGCAATCAGCATAGTGCAATACATGAAGAACAATTCGGCAAATACTGGCATACCCGTGGTGAACATGTGGTGCGCCCAAACCAAGAATGACAACAATGCGATACTACAAGTCGCGTACACCATAGAGTGGTAGCCAAACAGACGCTTACCACTGAATGCTGGAATGATGGCTGAGACAATACCAAAAGACGGCAAGATCATGATGTACACTTCGGGGTGCCCAAAGAACCAGAATATGTGCTGGAACATCACCGGGTCCCCACCACCAGCGGCATCAAAGAAGCTAGTACCAAAGTATTTGTCGGTCAGCACCATGGTAACCGCACCCGCGAGCACGGGCATCACGGCTATCAGTAAGAAAGCGGTAATTAACCATGTCCATACGAACATCGGTAGCTTGAACCAAGTCATACCCGGCGCGCGCATGTTCACTATGGTCACAATGACGTTGATCGCCCCCATGATCGAACTGATCCCCATAATATGAACTGAGAATACGAATAGCGCTGTACTGTCTGGGCCATAAGTTGTCGAAAGTGGCGCGTAGAAGGTCCAACCAAAGCTCGGGCCGCCCCCTTCTGTAAACAAAGATCCGATTAAGATTAGAAACGCAAAAGGTAAGATCCAGAAACTGAGGTTGTTCATTCTCGGCAGCGCCATATCTGGTGCACCGATCATCATCGGAATCATCCAGTTAGCCAAACCCGTAAATGCAGGCATTACCGCACCGAATACCATGATTAAACCATGGACTGTAGTCATCTGATTGAAGAAATCTGGCTCAACGAGTTGCAAACCCGGTTGGAACAGCTCCGCACGAATCACCATCGCCATGGCGCCACCCGTTAAGAACATCGCGAAACTGAACCAGAGATATAATGTTCCGATGTCTTTATGATTGGTTGAATACAGCCAACGAGCCCAGCCTTTAGGTGCCGCATGTGAGTCGTGATCATCAACAGGCAAATCATTATTACCCAATGTGCCTTCTGCAGAATGGCTCAGTGCTTGATCTTCTGCTGGAGCCGATTTCACCGGCTTATTGATTGGTGAACTCATAACTGATCCTTAGCATCATTTTGTGCATCATCCGTTGAGCTTTCAGAACTGCCTTCTTGCTTCGCCTTATAAGCGTTGATATCTAAAGCCTGAACAATATCGCCGGTGTTATTACCCCAAGCATTTCGTTGATAAGTCACTACCGCTGCGATCTCTTTCTCGGTTAACTGATTATCGAATGCTTGCATCGCCGTTCCGCCACGACCATAAACAATGGTGTCGATATGAACATCGACATCACCAAGGGCAATAGGACTTCCTTTGATGGCAGGGAATGCTCCGGGAATTCCCTCACCGTTTGCTTGGTGACAAACCGCACATCGAGTTTTGTAAACCTCTTCACCGATGGTATTCAACTCTTCCAAAGAAAGTGACGCATCTAATGCATCTTTCGCGGCTTGTTGTTCGGCTATCGCCAACTCTTTCTGTTCTGCTAGCCATGCGTCAAAATCGTCTTCTTCCATGGCATGCACCACTATCGGCATGAACCCATGAGCGCGGCCACACAACTCTGCACACTGCCCTCGGTAGACACCGGGCTCATCTATCTTTGTCCAAGCCTCATTAATAAAACCCGGAATGGTATCTTTCTTAACGGCGAATGCTGGCACCCACCATGAGTGAATCACATCGTCGGAAGTCATCAAGAAACGGACTTTACGGTCAACAGGCAGTACAAGCGGCTTATCAACTTCTAGCAGGTAATGCGCGCCTTTCACTTCAATTCCTTCAATCTCTTTATCACTGGTCGCTAGAAGGCTGAAAAATTCGACGTCTTCACCAAAATAGCTGTAATGCCATTTCCATTGTGAACCAGTGATTTTAACGGTCAGATCTGATTGGGAGGTGTCTTCCATCGCTATCAAAGTTTTGGTGGCGGGTATCGCCATAGCGATGAGGATAATAATAGGGATGATGGTCCAAAGAATTTCGACTTTCGTGCTTTCGTGAAAATGGGCAGCAACTGCGCCCTTTGATTTCCTGTGCCTCAGAATCGAATAGAACATCACTCCAAAAACAACAAAGGCAATCGCACAGCAGATATAGAAGATCAGCATATGAAGCTCGTATACCTTACCGCTGATCTCAGTGACACCTTGAGTCATGTTGTATTCACTGCTTGCATGCACCAAAGGCGACACCAAAACCACAACAAAACTTTTCAAAAGCCACGCTAGCCTAACCAGTAATCTTTTCAAAAGATCTCTCCTTATCCTTCCTAATTGGATACTTGCGACCTAAATGTCGTTGCGAGCTCAATTTCGTTGCGAGCTACGTTTCATTACGAGCTATGTGTCATTCCGAGCCAGACAACATTCATTGTTATTCCAGCTGCACATGAAAAGCTGAATCTCAATCTACAACTCACATGGAGCTAGCCTGTAAACGGGCTGCTGACCTCATCTCAACCTAAGAACCAATACGGATCATAAGCGTTGGAAGTTTCCACTAAAGATTCAAAAACGACGAATTTGTGAAGTTTTGTTATATTTATGTAAAAGGCTAGTTAGTGATATCCAATTGTTCAAGGTAAGTTTACTTATTAAACAGTCAATTATTTGAAGTAGCTTTACCCATGTGCCTTTCCCTTACTGTTGGAATTTATTTTAAATTGAGTTTTACGATTGCTTTCATAGAAATGATAATCAGTATCATTTAAATTAAATCAACAGAAAGACACCCCGATATTAAAAGGTTTAGTGATTATGCAAGATGCAATGAACTGGTTAGCGAGAGACCCAGACCCAAGAACTCGTGAAGAGCTTCAATACCTTATCGATGAGGGAATGCACGACGAACTTGAAGACCGCTTTATTCAACGATTAGAATTCGGAACGGCGGGACTGCGCGGCAAAGTCGGATGCGGCCCAAATAGAATGAACCGCTTGGTCATACAAGAAACAGCCACAGGCCTTGGCCACTATTTAATTGAACATGTCGAAAATGCCTCTATGCGTGGTGTAGTGGTTGGCTACGACGGTCGTTTAGATTCAAAGCAATTCGCGATTGATACAGCTTCTGTACTCACCGCTTTAGGTATTAAGGTTTACCTAACTTCGAATGTTGCAGCGACACCTATCGTTGCCTTTGGTATTGAGCACTTCAACGCGGCGGCGGCGGTTGTAGTGACGGCGAGCCACAACCCGCCGGAGTACAATGGCTTCAAAGTGTACTGGGAGAATGGCGCTCAAATCATTCCCCCTCATGATGCAGGCATTGCTGCTGAAATAGATATCGCATCGACCAAGCCCATCCCATTGATGAGCCTTAGTGACGCTGAAACACAAGGTAAGTTGGTATGGTTAACTGAAGGTTACTATCAGACCTATCGTGCTGCTATCAACCAGAGCCCACACGTGAGTAAAGAGATCGAATCGGCGAATACCACCATCACCTATACCGCTATGCATGGTGTCGGCGCACAAATGGCGGAAGACCTACTTCATGATTCTGGATTCCATAAAGTGTTCAGTGTTGCCGAACAGAGAGAACCAGATGGTCACTTCCCAACCGTGAACTTCCCCAACCCGGAAGAAAAAGGCGCGATGGATCTTGTGGTTAACTTAGCAAAAAGTGTCGATGCCGACATCGCTTGCGCTAATGACCCAGATGCAGACCGATTTGCGGTTGCCGTTCGAACCGATGATAAAGTCAGAACTGAAGATGCTTCCTACAAAATGCTCACGGGTGACCAAGTGGGTGTGTTATTCGCGCACTACTTGCTATCAAAGCCACACACTAAAAACCAGTTAGTTGGTAACAGTATCGTATCTTCAACTCTACTTGAGAAAGTGGCTCAATCCCATGGTGCGACTTACTTCCAAACGCTGACTGGCTTTAAATGGTTAGCGAATATTGGCATGCAATTAGAAGATGAGAAAAACGAGTTCTTGTTCGCCTATGAAGAAGCGTTAGGCTACACAATTGGTACTCAGGTACGAGACAAAGATGGGCTGTCTGCTATCGTCGTGTTTGCTCAACTGGTTGAGGAGTTAAAATCTCAAGGGCGAACCGTTTGGGATCTTCTCGCTCAAATTTCATTTGAACATGGGGTTCATACCAACGCGCAACGTAGTATTGCCCTAGACCCAGATTCACCATCGATTGGTTCTAAACTCCGCTCGGCACAACCAAAAGTAATAAACGGTGTCGCTATCTCTGTGATTGAAGATCTGCAGTCTTCTTTGCGCTTTATTGTCGGTGGGGCTACCGAGGCGATTAACCTGCCAGCAAGTGACGTACTCATCTATCATCTCGAGGATGGTTCACGCATTATCGTCCGCCCTTCAGGAACAGAACCAAAAGTTAAGGTTTATTATGAGACGGTAACAAAGTTCGAAGGGACAGAAACCTATGACGATACTCGCAAGCGCGGTGAAGAGTACATGGATAGGCTCATCGAACAACACCAGAAAGAGTTGAACTCTTAGATCATCATTCTTTCAAAAAATCAGTTCCATGAAGTGCAATATGTAACTGATCGACATAAAAAATGGACGCTCGAAGCGTCCATTTTTGTATCGGCGGCTAACCCCGATAAACTGTTTGAGTTGCAGTCTACGAGGTAAAGAAGGAAGACAACATCCACACCGCTAACACGATAAAAACTCCGCCCATCACTTTTTGCTGATAGGTACGAAACTTAGCATTTTCTACCAAAGATTTACCAATAGTACCCACTAACGCCACAAGTAAAAAGTTGAACGTCAAACCTAGCACATTCAGCAATAAACCCAGAACGAGCATCTGCTCACCCGAAGTCGCTTCAATACTCGTCGATACAAACTGCGGTAAGAACATCACGAAAAAAACCAACGCTTTAGGATTAAGCAGGTTACTAATAAGTGCTCGTTGGTAGTACGCTTTTGCAGCACGGTTGTCGCTTAACTCAGGCGCATTGCCCTGTTCTGTTCGAAGACAATCCCACCCCATCTTTAATAAGTATGCACCGCCTAATAGATGAAGGGCTTTTAAAGCCACTGGACTCATCGCAATCAATGCTGAAACGCCCATTGCTGCCAATACTGTCAGGATAATTCCAGAAGTCGCATTACCTAAGCTCGCAAACACACCGACTTTACGGCCATAGCTCATGCTTGAGCTTGCGATGAGTAACATATCAGGGCCTGGTAAAAGGAGAAGAGCTACAACGGCCGTCAGGTAAACAGGTAGGATGGTTAAATCGATCATGGGTTTCAGTATTGATAAAAATGGAGGCGAATTTTATATCAATTACTAACCCCCTTCCAGATGCAATCAGTTGCTAGGTGTTAAATTAATCGAATTAAACACCATCAATGAACAGTAAAGCCAATTTATTAACTAAATACAAAAGACTAATTAACGTGCTACCCACTCGATCTCAATCACAGTGGTTTCGCCACACTTTAGACGACCAAGGAAAATATCACCTTGATGTACCTCTCCAACACCTTTCGGAGTGCCCGTCATCACAACATCACCGTCAAGCAAAGTCGTATAAGAAGATAACTCTTCGAGGATGGTCTGTGGGGAATAAAGCATCTGTTCAACATGCCCTTTTTGAACGCGGACACAGTTAATAAATAACTCTATGTTTAAGTCAGAGAGGTCCAAGTTATCTATGGGAACAAAGCGACTAAAAACAGCAGAACCATCAAAAGCTTTAGCACGTTCCCAAGGCAGACCTTTTGCCTTCAAACTACTTTGTAACTCGCGTTTGGTAAGGTCTAAACCTAGCCCCACGGCAGAGTATTCACCGTTTTCAACAATGAAGCAGATTTCAGCTTCATAATGTAACGTTTCTTGATGGAAAGATGATAGAGAAGACGTAACGCTAGTGCTCGGCTTATTAAACACCACCATAGAGTCAGGGATAACATTATTAAGCTCTTCGATGTGATCAACATAATTGCGCCCAATACACAGTACTTTGCTGG
Source organism: Vibrio sp. 10N.286.49.C3 (assembly GCF_041469545.1). NCBI lineage: Bacteria > Pseudomonadati > Pseudomonadota > Gammaproteobacteria > Vibrionales > Vibrionaceae > Vibrio > Vibrio sp. 10N.286.49.C3. Next base: position 298,406 of record NZ_JBFRKT010000008.1, on the reverse strand, counting down.
GTGTTGCTGTTCGTTTCGAATTCATCAATTGCTCCTGATCTACAACGCTGCTCATAGTTTGTCCCTAAACTGTTTTTTGGAGCGCAGAGTTTACCGCATCATTAAAAGAGAATCTTCGGCAAGATGGTTATCAATATCTAAATTCTGATCTTTAGCTCAATTAAATGATTTAAATACTTTTATTCGAAGATCGCGACGTATAAGAACTAATGACAAGAGCCATAGCTACGTAGATCATCGCTGCGTAGATGAAATGAATGGCAAGGTAACATGAAGGGAAAGCTAAAACAGATGCATATAGAACGAAAGCAGCCCTCTCAAACCAAAAGGCTTGAGAGGGCTTAGCATGGTGTCTAGGACAGTATCCGAAAAGATAAATTTAAGGAGTAAACACTATGCATAATAGTGGTCAAACTAAATGAGTCGCGACTTATAGGTAGAAACGAGCACCAATAGTCCACTTGTCGTCAGTTTTTCTGTTGTCTGCATCGTTTAGATCAAACTGATAGCCAGTGTAGCCAACAACATTACTCGTAAAGTTGTATTCAGCTTGTAGAGCTAGCTCTTCACGGTCAGTTTGTGTTGCCGCGCCTTTCGTCGCTTCGCCTTCAACAACTTCGTAGTTAACGCTTAAGTTTAAGCTGTTCGCTAAAGCGTAAGCCGCTAGCAATTCATATGCATCACTTTCTTCAAGGCCTACGTTCATGTTTTCGTTTGAAGCGTAGATACCTGCTAGGTATAAACCTGAGCCGTAAGAACCGTATGCAGCAGAAACTAGGTGAGATTCAGCCGTCTTAGAAACACCACCCTCTTTGAAGTCACCAGTGTTGAAGGCATAACCCAATTTAACACCAGCGATTGAGTAACCAAGAGTCGCTTGAATACGATCATCGTACGCAACTGTTGTACGAGAGTGAATGATATCGTTGATATCTGTGTCATCGTAAACGTCTGTCGTTACTGTGTTACTACCCTGCCAACCTAGACCAAAGCTAAGCTCACCCGCTTCACCAAAATCAAATCCGTTGCGGTAACTTGCCATTTTGTCTGCACGACCAGTACCTAGCGCACCGTGGTTGTCGTATAAGAAATCGTTCGCGAAAGCGATCGGCATATCAGTAGCTGAAGCTACATCGTAGTATGGCGCCCACTGCGTACCTGCAACAGCACGACCTAGCTCATCATGAGTTAAACCTACGTAACCAAGACGAGTAGTAAACGACTCATCACCACCGTTTAGGTAATTAAGCGCCCATTCGCCTTTAGCGTCAGCTGTGAAGCCATTACCTAATTCTTGCGTAGCATTAAAGTTGATACGTGGTGAGTTTGTACCAACATCCGTATCGCCTTTCTCTGAACCATTCAGGTTTACAGAAACGTGACCACCAACAGAGAAGGCTGTACCGTCTTCGTTATAAAGCTCTACCGCAACAGCCTGTGTACCAAATACTGCACCAGAAATTGCTAGCGCTAAAAGTTTCTTATTCATTGTCATATCCATTTGTAACTGGGAGAGTGATTCCATAACAACCTCGTACTTACGAAGAGGTTGTTACCTGCATTTAACAAGTGGGAAAACACTAATATACGACTGACAAAAAAGTTGCATTAAAATATATAAAATAAAAAAAATCGTGCTATAAAAACAAAAAATACCATTAAAAACAAAGAATTAAAAACAAACCTCAAGCTAATTTTTGGTATTCTTTGATATAAAAACCTTTGATTTTTTGATTTTCCAATCATAAAAACAGCATTAGACACTTAAGCTACAAACGACTTTCCAGACCATTCTGCGACATACCATTAACTTAGAAACACCCTGTAACATAATGAGCCGTACTGAAATATTTAGCCTTGTGAAACAATTCCCAATTTGAACTAGGATAAGTTGCTTTATTAATTATTGGCTATTGCTTTATTGAAAGTTCACTAGAGAAAATACAAAAAAAAGGGCAACCAATCCGTGACTGGTTGCCCTAATAACAAGTTAGTACATTCTTATTTGAAGCAAACCTCAGCCCAACGTGCTAGGCCTGAGGTTACGGAACCAAAATAGTTACCACTCACAATTGGCACATTCGGTACGGCTTGTTGTACTGCTTCTCGAAGAATAGGAGAACGGGCTGAACCACCCGTCATATAGATGACATCTGGCTTTTTTTGACCTTGTTGAATCGCTTCTTTGACCAATTCAATCATCTTAGATTTTGGCGTTTCAATCGCTTCAATCATCTGCTCAACGGAGATATCCACTTCAATCAGATCTGATGCAACATTGATTGCTGTTCGATATTGGGAGGATTCTGCCAATGCAATCTTGGCTTCTTCCGCCCGACGCACAATGCTGTAACCTAAAGTATCGTGATAGACCTTCATTAAACGGTCTAACTTTTGAGGCTCTGAAGCTTCTTTACGAAGTAACTTTAACGCGGCTAGGTTTTCCCTTGAATAGAAGTTTTTTTGAGCTTCTACATTGTTTATCGCAATTGGATTCCAGAATTGAGTCAACGGCATATCGATACCCGAAATACCCTTACTACCCATACCGAAAGGTGACATCAATTGTTTGAAGGCAAGGTAAATATCAAGATCATTACCCCCTACCCTTTGTCCACTGTGTGCTAACAAGCTTTGGGTGCGGTTCGCTTTACCAGACCAACTTGGCCCCATTTCTAACAATGAGCAATCAGTGGTACCACCACCAATATCGACAACCAATACCGTTTGGTTTTCAGTCAGAGTACTTTCGTAATCAAGGCCTGCAGCGACCGGTTCAAATTGAAAGGCTATATCAAGGAAACCTGCACGTTTGGCTGCACGTGAGAGTATATCTTCGGCTTGTCGGTTTGCTTCTTCACCACCACGACCGTGGAAGTTAATTGGTCGGCCAATAACAGCTTGTTTGATCGGCTCTTGAGTCGTAATTTCAGCTTGATGCTTGATATTCGCCATCATGGCACACACTAAATCTTCGAAGAAACTCACCTGGACATCATGTAATCCACTGGCACCAAGGAAAGACTTAGGGGACTTAACGTAATAAACGTCACGAGGGTCTTCCAAATAGAGGTCCAATGCAGCCTGACCAAATGCCATGTCTTCTGGCACTAGGTCGATACTCTCTTCTCGGTTCAGAGCGATAGCACGTCGCAACACCTGGTCACCAATCGCATCACTCGGTTTGATATTCAAATGGCGAAATAGGTGCTCAGAAACGCTCTCACGAGTAGGTGCAAATACAGTTGAGGGAATATAATGGTTGCTACCTTCCAATGGTAACAGGCTTGGTTCTCCATCAACCATCGCCGCGACAGAACAGTTCGCTGTTCCATAATCAAATCCAATAAACATAATATCCCCCACTCAACAAAAGGGTCGAGATGCTACATGAAAAGCCTTTAAATTACGAGGTCATTTGTCGATTTTACTTAGGGTCTGTTGACCTTTCGTGGTTAAATTTTTGTTCGAGATAGAATCGTTTTAGGCGCGGCAAGATGTATGTAGCCTAGTCATTCTAAGTAAATACATCTTAACAAAGTATAAAACGATTCTAACCGAACCCTTCGGGCAGCCTTTGTGGTTCATTTCTACTGTGTTATCGGCTTCTCATGTAGGCTAGCTACACTTCAAAGCCTCTGCCTTGTAGAAATTTCCCACAAAGTGCTGCAAAAATCAGCTCGAAAGATCAACAGACCCTTGTGTTTTTGGTTTGATGACTCTTAAAAAGGAAACAAATATGCTACATTTCAGCCCAAATGAATCATGGGTTAGATAGATGAAAACACCTTGCCGAGCGGCTTGTAAAAATAATGGCGGAATGTGCAGTGGCTGCTTTCGAACAATGGATGAAATTATAGGTTGGAAAGGCTTATCTGAAGACGAACGAACGTCAGTCATGGATAACCTTAGTGGCGAGAGTTCGACTCACCAATGTCCGCAGTGTCATGAGCCAGCTCAATGCGATATTAGTGCGGGTAAAGAGACGTGTTGGTGCTTTGAGTTAGAGAAGCGTGATACTAGCAATATTCCAAAAACTGGTGCTTGCATGTGCCGTAAATGCCTGTCTGCCTTGCCTATTCAGTAGCTTACGAACCTAGTCAAGAGTTTGCGAGCCGGTTCATCATATACAAAAAAGCGAGAGGTTGTTCTCTCGCTTCAAGATACGACATTAAGTTTCGACCTACTACTTACTAATAGTTATCTAGTTAGTGGTTACTTCGATTTTGCAATCAGCGCAGGCTGAGAAAATTGTATACCGCTCCAGCCATGAGTCATGAAGTTACGAATATTTTGATGGTCAGTGTTCTCGGGGAAACCTAATACGTCATTACGATAAAATTGGCCAAAACAAGCGAGTGTTTGCTCGGGAGATAGACCTTGCTCTAAACCAAAAGCAAAAATCTTACACGAACCATTATTCTGCCCAGCGGCATTCACTACATCGCCATTACGAAATTCACTCTCAGCAAAATCATAATGAGCTTCTATCACTTGTATTGTATCTTCAAATTGCACGCCTTCTGGGGCATCAGCCAGAGTATTCAATAAGGTTTGCAGTTCCATTTAATATTTCTCCATCAAGTACATATCTGAAGCAGTGTATCTTGTTTTTCAGCAAGAGTAAGCCGTTGTTTACTTGAATCCGTTATTCATTTTTTTGACGTCCATGACTAATTACTTCAATGAAACTAATGACATAGTTTTATCAGAGCGTTATATTATTTTATCAAACGGTCAATATTGTTTAGTAACGAATATGCATAAAGACAGAAGGTTAGAACTGTTCAGATACCTTAAACCAGGTACAAAAACAGTAGGTGTATTGGAGTTTGGCCTAGATGACTCAATCCAGATAAGCACACTTTATATCGGACACAAAGAAAATCAGTACCTTATACTTGAACTTTCAAAAAAAGCGACCGAAGCACTAACGCTAAGAAAGCTCATCAACGTTGATATTATTGTTCGTGCTATTACCGATACTGAACTTGGACACATTGTCGCGTTTAAGACGACTGTACTGGCCCACATCACCTCGCCAGCACACCTTATCTTCCTTCGCCCTCCCTCAAGCTTTGCGAACAAACCTATCCGTGAACATGAAAGGTATAAGATGCGTCTCAGCTGTGAAGTCACTGTTGATACTCTATCACTAGACGCCACTCTGGTTGATTTTTCAGCTTCAGGCTGCGGTATCTATCTTACTCAACAGTCAGATATAGATGTGGGTTGGAAGATAAAAGTAAATTCCAATGTAAATGAATATTTGGATGACAATCTGGTTTACACAGTGGTGAGTAAGAAAAGGCAAAAACAAGGCTGGCTATTAGGCATTCAGTTTCCTCAACAGCTAGATATGAGTGATGAGTTGAAAACGCTTCTGTTGGAACAAGCTTTTGTCACTGGCTCTATCTAAATACACGCTAACAGGAATACAAGCTAAAGGGAATACAGATACAAAAAGAGCTCTTACTCAGCTCGAAATCCGTAAACTTATTCAATTTTATCAATTAGATAACGCCATTTACAACCAGTTAAAGAGCACCATTTAATCTTCAGCTTAATGCTGAGTATCATCCCAGTACAATTGTTTGAAATGAACAAAAGCTTTGTGCAACGACGCTTCTTTTATCGGTTTTACGATCACATAATTTGCTCCAGCAGCCATGAACCTTTCTCTTGTTGACTCTTGAGCATCGGCAGTACACGCATAAATCGGAGCTGTTACGCCAATTTGCTCTCTTAGTTGCTGAGTGGTTTCAATTCCACCCAGATTAGGGAGTTGATTATCCATTAAGATAAGATCGTAAACCGTGTTTTTTGCTAGCTCTATCGCTTCCAAGCCACCTTTTGCCCAAGTAACCACCATCCCATACTTTTTGCAAAATGCCTGTGCGATAAAGGCGTTAGTGTGATTATCTTCCACTAGCAGCACTTTCAACGAACGACTAAACAACGCCTCAGGCTCCATGTCGGCTTGTTTCTTAACGTCGGCTAACAGAGGCTTGGAGTGTAACTCCACTGGGATTTCTATAATGAACTCAGACCCCTGATCTTTAACGCTTCGGACTTGAATGTCTCCCTCCAGCATATCGACAAGGTTCTTTACAATCGTAAGCCCAAGTCCTGAACCGCCATACTCCCGAGTCGTCGTTTCTTCTGCTTGAACAAAAGGTTCAAAAATAGCATCGATCTTACTCTCATCAATACCGATGCCACTGTCTTTTACTCGAACAATCAAGCTAGCGTAATCAGTATTCAAGATACTTTCGATTTCAAAACTGACGGAAATACTGCCTTGATGAGTGAACTTAAGGGCATTGCTCAGTAAATTAAACATGATCTGGTTCAAGCGAACCTGGTCGGTGTGTATTTTGATGTCATCAACCAAGTGATTCACAATGGTGAACTCGACGGATTTATCCTCACAAAGTGGGCGATAGATGCTATCTAAGGTGTTAACCAACTCTCCTAGAAGGAAATCTTTCTTCTGAATATTGAATTGTCCCTGCTCTATCTTAGAGAAGTCCAAAATATCGTTTAGTACCGCCAGTAGATGTTCTGCACTATGGCAAAGTACATCAACCTGATCACGGTTATCTTCACTGTGTATTGAACGTTTAAGCAACTGAGAAACACCGAGGATACCATTCAGTGGCGTACGAATTTCGTGACTCATTTTAGCGAGGAAGTCTGCACGCACACTGGCAAGATGCTCTGCCTCTTCACGCGCTCGATCTGCCTGTCTTTCTGCTTCTATAAGTTTAGTAATATCTTGACCTTGCACCACCACACCGGTAATGCCGTGTTCAACTCGGATTGCAGACATGTTCCAGCGAAAAACCTTCTCGCCGATTGGCACGTTAATGCCCGTTAGTTTAGAGCCTTGAACCACCATCTGGATATTCGGCAACATACGGAGCTCAAACTCTCGAGCCATTGCACCATAGTTATCATCTTCATCAAATAGCGCCATACGAGCCGCTGGGTTCATCTGAATTAAGTCACCTTTTTCGGACCAAACCAAAATTGGAGAATGCGCAAAATTAAACAGATCTTGAAATTTTTGGTGTTGCTCAGATAAGCGCTCAAAAGTATCTTCCAACGTGCAGCCAATGTGGTGAAATTCGAAAATATTTGAACCATCAAACTTGCTGAACTCTTCATTACCACTTGCAGAACGAGTGAATTCCATTAACTTATCAAGTTCTGCCGCGACTCTTCTTTGAATCCAAGATCGCGCAAGGAAAGACATGATGATGATCACCACAATCATAACAATGATGGTACGTTCATAATTATCTTCGAGTGCAATGAGGTTAGTGTTTTTCTGGATCGCGCGAATGGTTAGGGGGGTTTCAACAGCATTGATCTTAATGGTTGCAATAGTGACGAAATGACGAGGTAGCTGCTCGTACATTTCATAGCTGAGGACGTCTTTTATCGTATAGCTTTCATCGCCACTGAATGTCGATGTCACCGGAGTACCATGCGCTTCAATAACGATATTTTCGCAATTGCTGCCTTGCTGGATAGATTCAGCCAATGAAAAATTGTTGTCGAGCACAATAGCGACATAAAGCTGCCCTAGAACTTCACCGGTTTTGTTATCAACAATAGGGGTTCGCCGAGCCAACAAATGACGCTTACCGATATCCGTAGTCAGCTGAATGAAGTGCCAGTTACTGCTAAAAGCGACCTCATCAGATATATGTTTTAAACTAGATTCATCCAAACCATAGAACTGCCCATTGCCATCTTCCCAAGCTAAACCATTATAAGTTGAAACAAAACGCAAATCAGGAGCATGATCAGGCTCACGTTGGTCAACACCATAAAAAAAGTAGCTCAGAGCCTCTTCATTGTTGGTATCAAAATACTCCCTTAAAGTTTCACTGTGTGAGCTACTGTCTTGATGGATTTGCAGCACTGACAATCGATAATCGAACATGTTTTGGATCAAGCTAGAAGTTTGCTTAACCGTTCTATTCGTCTCTTGCTTAACGATCCTACTGCTTGTTTCGTAGTTATGAATAAGCACGCCAAGCGCCATCACGCCAATCACTAAAATAATGATACGCGTAATTAATTTGGCTAAAGTGTTCTTTGGTGTAATGGCGTAGCTTTTTTTCATTATTGGTCTGAGTACCTAAATGCTCGCTGCTTAAGTTCTAAAATACGATCTGGAGAATCCTCTTTAGTCACAATTTCAAACTCACCTGAATAAACGGTAGGAACTTCCAACCCGGTAAGATCCCATTTAATTGCCTCTGCCATCGCAATACCCGTATCATCATTCATGCGCATGACCGTAACATCTAAGTCGCCCCTTGCTATAGCTTCCAATTCTGCAGAGCCGCCTCCCCAGCCATTAACTAAGACATCTCGACCAGATTCTCGAATAGCTTCTGCTGCGCCCAGAGCAACATCCGTTGAGCATGCATAAATAAAGTTTAGATCCTTATCGTTAGCTAGGCTGATTTTAGCTGCTTGGTAACCGCTCTCTTTACTTGATTTTGTGTAAAACGACGACTTAAGAGCAAAGTTAGTATCAGAATTCACATCATGGATAAAGGTATCTCCACGAGCATCACTAATATAACCTTCAGAACGATATAACACAGAATACTTGCTGTCCGGTTCACTCACTTGTTTGAAATAATCCGCCAGCTTTAAGCTACCTGTCATATGGTCGAAACCCACGTACATGAACGGCTGCCTATCTGCCCAAGCGCGTACTGGCGTGGTAATATTTTGCAAAATCAATTTGGTGTCCGTTGAGCTCAACACATGCTCAATAAACTTACGGTGCCGCGTCGTCTCTAACGTAAAAATCAAATAATCCGTTTTATTTTCAATCGCTTCTTGCAAAGAGATACTCTGCTGAGAGGGGTTAGCATTATCACGAGTAAAAACCTGATTTATTTGATAATTAATTCTCAATTTATCTAGGCGTTTCTCAAAGGCTTGGATATTACGAACCCAATAATCAGAGATCTGTTGCCCCGGGTACACAACTGAAATCGTGATAGGTTCATCCTGAACTTGCCTCAATGGCACAGGGGGATTTTGCACAGCTTCAACCATTTTATCGGTCAATGCTTTTTGCTCTGGAAATTTAGTGAGGTAATCCTGATATTCCCAATAGCCATTCAGCACGTGGGTACCGTGGGAGAGAGCAGACGCAGAAAACACGGCAACCCCCAATAATATAAGTAAACGTTTCATATTTTTCTCGTTTTATATGAGCTACTTTGGCTCATTTTTTAACCTAGCATGACACCATCTCTTTGTATGGCTGAAGGATATTATGTAGGACAACGAGGATAAATGATAGCGTCTAATACTAATTGGAATGTCATTCTAAATGTGCAGTGTGTAAATTTGGAATGGAGATTAAGATTAATGAGTCCTAAGATAAAAACAACTCAATTAAAAACAAAAATACCACTATTTAATCAATAACTTAAAAGATCTCCTTGCAACAATTCACGCGACTAACATTCGGCCGAGAATTAGAATTCTAACGATGAGTTACGATACTGGAATATACTGAATTTTGTCTTGTTGCCACTCAATGATTAGTTTGAGTGATACTAATTTTTCCTTACGAGATTTGGGTAATTGTTTGATCGCGTATTCGGTTTTTAACGCCTCACTTTTTGACCCAACACCAATACTCCAAACCAACTTAAGTGGGCCTTTACCTTTTAAGGCTTTTGCACCTTTGCCCGTTTGATGTTGTTCGAATCGACGTTCTAAGTTATTCGTCACTCCACAATAAAGAGCATTGTGTCGATTGCGGATCAAATACACGACCCAATCCGCATTTTTGTCAGATTCCGACATTTAAAGCAGTGATTCAACCAGAGCCTTAAGCTCTGCCACTTCTTCACGTAGGCTCGCGACTTCTGATTCAAGTTCTTCAAACTTTTCACTGGATGCAGATGATGAAACAGCGCTTACTGATGCCGTCGCAAACGCTTCAATGTCTACTTCGCCGCTCAGTAAGTGTTGGTAGCGTGATTCTCGTTTACCCGCTTCTCGTGGTAACTTCACGACTAACGCACCCGCTTCTCTTGCCGCGAGTTTTTCGAGTATTGATTCAACCTCTTTCACATCGCTAAAGTTTGCAAGACGACCAGTTCGAGTACGAAGCTCACCCGGGGTTTGGGCCCCACGAAGCAGCATGCAGCAGATGATTGCACGCTCTTGCTCTGTAAATTGCAGATCACCAAATTCAGTGTTGCAGAAACGGTGCTGATACTTATTAACTCGGCTGTTGAAGCTGCTTTCATCGCTCACCATACGACGTCCGATCAAACCATCAACCGCATCTAAAACGTCTGACTCAGACAGAGAGAGCACAGGTTCACGGTTACTCTTTTGATTACAAGCCGTTGTTAAACTATTTAGTGTCAGTGGGTAATGATCTGGAGTAGTCACTTCTTTCTCGATCAAACAACCGATAATTCTCGCTTCAATTGGGGAAAGTACTGTGTTCATCGTTTTTCCTTTTTATTATTTTGATAATTCCATCTCAACATTTAACAATGCAGCCAGTTATGGCTAATGCTCAGACAAAATCGGTACTCGTTTCTTTCTGCCTTGTTCATCAATCATTATGATCTTAGAACGATTTAGCTCTATTTCCACGACTTCCAAATTAGTGCGCTCTTGTACATACGCATCACGAAGCTTATTTTGTTCTGCCGAAGATTCAACGACATCGTCGCCCAAATCTTCTGTTTCCAATTGTTGTTGATTCATTTCACATGTCGTATCAATGCAGTATCTAAATGGGATACTAACTTGAACGGTAAGATAAAAACAATCGTACGTTAGAGAGAGTGACGAATAATTAAACAACCTTACTTTTGCTTTGATCTAAATACTGTTACATCATCAATTGATGTGCTTTAATCAGAACCAGACAACGTATTTGACGATTAGGAAAAGGAATCTATGAGCAGCGTATTTGAAATTGTTAACCAAGCACGACGTAAGAACAAACTTAAGCGTGAACTTTTAGACAACGAAAAGAAAGTTCGTGACAACCGCAAGCGTGTCGACCTTCTTGATAACCTACTTGATTACATCAAGCCAGAGATGACTCACGACGAGATCCTAGGCATTATCAAAAACATGAAAGCTGACTACGAAGACCGCGTTGATGATCACATCATCAAGAGTGCAGAGATCTCTAAAGCTCGTCGCGACATCAGCCGTCGTATTCGTGAACTAACAGAAGAAGACAAGCAAACTCAAGGTAAGAAGTAATCTAACCTAAAGAATTTACTTGTAACAATGTTAGTAACCCACTCTTTGTAGTGGGTTTTTTTGTGCCTAAATTCCGGCGTCTATACTTAATCGAACGTAATATCCTTAGTGTACGTAAGTAACTAGGTGAACGTTAATAACTAGGCGAACTTAAGCGATGGAGAGACTTTATGTACGGAAGTATTCTGATTACCTTGGCACTATCAACAACGCAACCTTACCCTGAAAAATTTGAGAAACTTTATACCGAAGAAACCGAAATCACTTATGACGACCTCGTGGTCGATGTTCATGGCTACAAGGTTCCCACGAGATCAGCATTTCGAGGTTGGATGCTCCTTAACCACGCCCAAGATCAAGTCAAGGCGATCGGACAGCAACTCAAAGATAACGGCATCACCCAAAGCATGCCTCTGCACTTAGTCTTGTTGCAAGGCACCGACTGGGCAATGAGCAACACCACTCTGTTTACCCTACCCAATAAAAAGCATGTACCAAAAATGATTAATACCCTTAAGTACATTCAACAATATATTGAGCCTGAGATTGGCGTTGTAATTCCTGTGTCTGGAGAAAGAACCGATATCTACAATCAGCAAGCGGGTGGCGCACTGCGAAGTAAACACTTAGAGTTCTGCGCTTTAGACTTAGTGCCTGCTAATGATATTACTCGCGAAAACCTACACGTGAAGCTTAAAAAGATTCATGCTGAATTTGGGCAAAAGAATAACGTTGGACTGGGTTTATATTCTGGTGTTCGATTCCACATCGATACTTGTGGATTCAGACAGTGGTAAGAACACGAATAGGTCACAAAGACACACTAAGCAATGGAGTCATTGTGACTCAGGAATAGAAACAATAAAATTAAACCATTGATTTAATAATAAAAATACAACTGGAACGCTAATTGCTATTGATAACAAGTATCATAATTATTAATAGCAATTAGGAATTAGGAATTAGGAATTAGGAATTCAATATGAAGACGATGACTCAACGCTTTCAAACTCTACTTTCTGTTTCAAATTTCAGTTTAGCGATCACCGCCTTGCTAATGCTACTCAGTATTATTGTTGCTTATCCGATGGCCGATTACTTCTCACTACCCATTCAAATTTTCGCACACATCAGCACCATATTAGTGGCCGGGTTACTAAAAATCAGCTACGTAGGCCGCTGCGTTGCACAATACAGCCTTGGGCAAGAAGTACGCTAAATCACACAGCGCTAGCCTTGATACTGGAACCATTAGACAATATCAAGGCTACTGAAAAGATCATACAGTTGGTGGGATTTATAAGGTTTCGGCAAGTAGGCGTTCATGCCTGCTTCAAAGCAATTTTTGATGTCCTCTTCTAAGACACTAGCGGTTAAAGCAATAATGGGTAGTGGTGGGGTTTGTTGATCTGTCTCCCACTCTCGAATCACACGAGTCGCCGTTATACCATCCATAACTGGCATCATGCAGTCCATTAGAATGGCATCAAACTGAGCGCCCTGGGTGATGACATCGACCGCCTCTTGGCCATTGCTGGCAATCAAATATTCATAGCCCGCTTGCTCAAGGAAGAAGCTCGCTATCTTCTGATTCATCAGGTTGTCTTCAACAATCAGAATACGTCGATTCAGAGAACGAACTTCTTCATCTTTTACTTCCACAGTCGGTGTTTGTACTTCACCAGCATCAAGCGATCGTAGGCTGTTTAAGAAGCGTCTACCCAAAAATGGTAATGTATGAGTCGAGTGAACCGTTTCTGTGATTAGATTGGTTTTAAATAGGTGATGCTGGCACACAATAACGCGAGTCAGCGGATACAACGCCTTTAACGCCTCAAGATCTTTCCTCATAGAGTGATGCAGCGTGTGACAATAAAGCACCAAGTCACTTTCTTTCAGGCTCTCACCAAGATCCGAAATGGATGACACAACATTAGGTCGAACATTTAAGCGCTCGCACTCTTTGACCAATTGATCGAGGTAATTGAAAGAATTAGAAATAATTGTCGCACGGCTTAGGTTATCGAACGTTTGAGCGTGAGCCTCGACCGTGTCTACGTACAAACAAAAGGTGAATGTAGAGCCTCCTCCTTTCACTGAGCGTGCGGTAATATAGCCGCCCATCAAGTCAACAAGCTGCCGACAAATCGCAAGCCCTAGCCCTGTACCGCCGAATTGGCGAGTAATACTGCCATCTTCTTGAGTGAAAGGTTCAAAAATGGACTCTAGCTTCTCTGGCTCAATCCCAATCCCGGTATCAGACACACTGCATTCAAGCTTACCTCGCCCCAAAGACATCGGTGTATAAGCAATATCCGTTGTAATCGTGCCTTTTGAGGTAAATTTAATAGCATTAGACAGCAAATTGGTTAGCACTTGTCGAACACGATACTCATCGAAAAACAGCTGTGTTGGGGTTTGAGCATCAATGTTGATATCGAGTTCAATGTCTTTACTGATCGCTTTCGACAAAATTACGCTCACAGAGTCGTAAACCGCTTCTCGCAAATCGGCATTATGCGGCGACAACATTAAGTTACCCGACTCTATCTTAGAAAGATCGAGAATGTCATTGAGTAACACCAACAACGAATGTGAAGACGACTCGATATCCTCAAGTACCTCTTGTTGGTTAGCACTCAGTTGACTCTGAGATAAAATTTCCGCCATACCTATAATTCCATTAAGCGGCGTACGTATTTCATGAGACATGTTTGCTAAAAATGCACTCTTGGCCTTGTTAGCCGAAATTGCATCTTCTTTTGCTATTATCAGCTCTTTGTTGTGATGATAGTTACGTTCCATCACTCGATTGAGGGTTTCAGTAAACTCGGCAAGTTCATCGTTACCTTGAATATGAATCACCTTAGGCTTGCCGTAACTATCCGCGCATTCAGACACCCCTTTCACGATAATCGATAAGTTTCTATTTAAGCGCAAAGATGTCGCGACACCAAGCCATAACAAAGCACCTGAAACAACAAGGATAAGCAATGTCATAACCGCCGTTTGCCTTTTCTGTAGCGCTATATTTTTTGTCAAATCAAACTTTAATTGATCGGTATAAGCACCAACCGCCTTTGAGATCGCCAGCTTCTTTCGCTCTAAACTTTCCACATGTTCATATATTTCAGGTGTCGAGAAGTCACCTTTGAGAAGCCGCGCCGTAAATCGGTCTTGAAATTCATCTTGGGAGAACATGTTTAACAGTTTGCTAATTTCCAGCGAGTGGCTGTCTGATCGTAAAAACGTATCTAACAGCTGTTGTTGCCTTTCTAAAGCACCAACATAGCTCAATAAATATTGATCAATCAGCTCTGGAGAACGATACAAGCGGTAACTCAGCCACGCTTCTCGCTGAGTCCAGAACACGTAGTGAGTAAGATTGATAAACATCGTATCTGTTTGGCTGATCTTTTCGTCCACTATATTGGCACGATATTCAGACAGCTCCATTAACACGCCTTTTAACAGGTCAAAGGCTCGTTCTGTTTGCTGTGCGTTGCTGACAGTAATCTGTGATGCGTCGCTGTCAATACTAGTGGTTACCCGCGCGAGCTTCTTTAACACACTCTTTAACTCAATCAACTGCGGCTCGACAGTCCAACTGTTGTCGAACTGTTGAAGTTGTATTTCGTAATGAGCAAGCCTATCCACTTCCACTTGCAGCTCTAAAAACAACGGACCTTTCTCTGGCGAGTCTTTAGACAGCACTAACCATTGATAAGCACCACTTGAAACAGCATTAAAAGATTGAAGTGCTTCCACCTTAATTCGCGTTACTTCAAGGTGATTCATCTTCTTATCGTTCTTGAGCACTTCATTGACTGTAAACCCAAACATGATGAATACAGAAACTGTTGAAAGAAAAATAAGACGCCATCTAATTGACATATTTATCATTTTTATAACGACTCCTTTCCCGATAGTATTTTTACCTAGCTCAATATAAGAATAGGACATTAACAGGAGTTATTGATCAAATTGAATATGAACAAATGACATTATGAGCTAATCATAGGGAATTGGCGTCAGTCGTTATCCACATACAGGATTTAAAGAGGAAGGTCTATTTTAAACAAGTGAAAGGATAAGGTTATGCCTCTAGATGACCGCAAGTCACTGCTCTAGAAACCAATAAACACCAAAGTTAAGTCAAATTTGTGAGATCTAATCGTTTGCGTCACTAACTTTCTGTACTCAAACTCAGCTTATTCAAAAGTCGAACAAGAAAACTCGCTGAATACCTTATCTGTCGTTTACTTTTTAAGTGTAACTAGTGCTAATGATCACATCTTTAATGATCGCAATTCCCTTTATTACACATTATGTTTTGATCTGAGTATTTTTTGGCGAAAATTAAGTACTACAGACTGTTAAAGTCAATAGCCTTTCTTGACACTAAAATCTTGATTTATGACCAATTAAAAGCCAATTTTCAGACAATTAATCTGCATTTATTTTTCCTAGCAGAATAACTCGTCGTACCTTACAATCCTGCCACATAAAAATTACAAATTACACACAAGGCATATCAAGCAAATTTAAGTGGCGTTAAAGACCACCAAAGCTTAGATAGCTCAACTCCCCCATGCACTCATGGCTACCCTACATTCGCTATGATTGCAGACATTAACGTGAAAGGTCCCGAGTAAAGATGAGTCCCGAAAAGCACCTCCTAGACTGGCAAACTAGTCAAACTATTGCTGAATCAATCGCTCCTACTTTAGGTCAGTTGTATCGCCAAAAAGGCGTTGAAGTTATCCTCTTCGGTAAAACACTGGTTAACGCAACAACTATCGACATCATCAAAGCTCACCGCATCGCAAAACGTTACACAGGTTCTCCGCTTACCGCAGAACAGACTCAACCCATCATTCAACACCTTCTCTCTATGGACTTGTCTCCATGTCGTATCGATGTTGGTCGCCTTGCTCATACATTCTGGCAAGATCGCGAAGACACACACGGGTTGGATGATTTCCTACAAACTGCACTTTTAGAATCGCTTGAAGGCGAGGCGATGACAGAACCTCGCGATGTTGTATTGTACGGTTTTGGTCGTATTGGCCGCTTGCTTACTCGTCTATTGATCGAGAAAAGTGGCCCAGGTTACCCACTGCGTTTACGTGCAATTGTTGTTCGTGGCGGCAAAGATGGTGACTTAGAAAAACGTGCAAGCTTGCTACGTCGTGACTCTGTTCATGGCCAATTCAACGGCAGCATTGTTGTAGACCAAGAACGTAAAGCGATCATCGTTAACGGTAACTTCATCCAAGTTATCTACGCAAACAAGCCAGCAGAAGTGGATTACACATCTTACGGTATCGAGAATGCACTTGTGGTTGATAACACAGGTGTGTGGCGTGACGCTGAAGGCCTAAGCCAACACGTTGCGTGTAATGGCGCAAAGAAGGTTCTACTGACTGCGCCAGGCAAAGGTGAAATCAAGAACGTTGTATTTGGTGTAAACCAAAATGACATTCAACCAGAAGACACCATCATCTCTGCTGCAAGCTGTACAACCAACGCGATTACGCCAGTATTAAAAGCGGTTCACGACAAGTTTGGTGTCCTATCAGGTCACATCGAAACGGTTCACTCATTTACCAATGACCAAAACCTAATCGATAACTTCCACTCAGGTGATCGTCGTGGTCGTGCTGCTTCATTGAATATGGTACTGACATCGACTGGTGCTGCTAAAGCGGTATCAAAAGCGATGCCAGAAATGGAAGGTAAGCTAACAGGTAATGCGATTCGCGTACCTACGCCAAACGTTTCAATGGCAGTAGCAAACCTAAACCTTGAGAAAGGCACAAACAAAGAAGAGTTGAACGAATACCTGCGTGAAATGGCGCTATCTTCAACTTTATCTGCACAGATTGATTACACCGACTCAACCGAGATTGTATCTACCGATTTGGTTGGTTCTCGCCACCCAGGTGTGGTTGACGGTGTTGCAACTATCGCGCAAGACAACCGCGCTGTTCTTTACATTTGGTACGACAACGAGTTTGGCTACAGCTGCCAAGTTGTTCACTGTATGGAACAGATGATGGGTGTTCGTTACAAGACATACCCTGAAGTTTAAACGACTTCGATCTTGTAACTAACTCAGCGCAAACGGCTCCACAACATAATAATTATATCTGCGAAGTCTATTATGGGCTTCGCAACCCTTCTTGTTTTACTCCCCCGTATAAACAGGAAGGTTGCCACTTAGATCTGCTCTCTCTATCTGATCTAAGTGGCCTTTTTACATCTGGTACTTTAATTTTGGTCTCTATTATGCCAACTTTGTTTTTACCGTTCTAACAAAGCTCGACTTCACATCTGCTACAGCTCAACCTCAACATCTGACTGAATCGTACTCGAACACGCAAGGACATAACCTTGCTCAATCTGTTCTGGCGTCAATGTTTCTTGGCTGCTTGATTCCACTGAACCTTTGGTTACTTTGCACTTGCAAGAACCACAAATCCCACTGCGACAAGCAATAATAATCGGAACTCCAGCTTTCTCTAATGAATCAGCCAGTGGTGTACCCGCTTCCGCTTCTACTTCTGCGCCAAATGCAGGAACAAACACCTTAACGGCACCATTTGAATCTGCAGACGCTTCCGCTTGTGACTCTTCTGAAGCTGTATTGCTATTGGCTAGTGAATCCGTGTTTGGGTTCGCTGGCGTGAAACTTTCTTGATAGAAATTTTCCATGTTGAATTCTAGTTCTTTCAGGTAGCTTTCTATGTTTTGCATAAAGCCAACTGGGCCGCACAGATAAACAGTTCGGTCTAAAATATCTGGGCTTAGTTTTACTAACCAATTCTTATCTAATCGACCTTGAGGAGCTAATGTTCCTTCACTGTCTTTTAGCAGCAATTTAAGATTGAAGTTGCTGTGCGCCTCATCTAATTGATGCAGTTCTTGAAAGTAAATGGTCTCACGCTTATTGCGTGCCATGTGGACGAAGTCGATCTCAATATCACTGCCTTGAGCCAACCAATACTTTGCCATCGCCATCACAGGAGTGATACCGCAACCCGCACTCACTAGCGTCACTTTTTTGGTCGTCGTTGGCATGCAATCAATACAGTTAAACGCACCAGCAGGCTTCAATACAGAAACCTCATCACCTTCATCAAGTTCATCAACAATAAAGTTCGAAACCAAACCACCTTCCACACGCTTTACCGTCAGTTTCAGGCGGTTATCTTCAGGACAAGACGCTACAGAATAAGCACGGTAATCGGTTTTCGCCGGCATATACAAACCCAGAGTAATAAATTGCCCTGGCTTAAAGTTGAAATGTAAGTCTTGTGGAACGCTGCCAAGCTCAAAGCTGACCGTATCTGGCGTCTCGTGCCATTTCTTTAAACACACTAAATTGATTGAATCGCTATCCGACCATGCATACATAGTTCGTGTACCTTGCTAATGACTAAAGATTTAAATCGAAAAAGCCCCGCCGTTGTCTGTTTTAGAAAAACGTCACAACAACGGGGCTTAGAGTTGGCTTAAATTAAGCCGCTAAGATTGTTTTAAGATCTTGCTCTGGCGTTGAGATAGAACGCATATCGAACTCGTCTTGCATAATCTTTAATAGGTTTTCTGTTAGGAAAGCTGGCGCTGTTGGGCCCGTGTAAATACCTTTCACACCAAGAGCGAACAGGGTAAGCAGGATAACGATCGCTTTTTGCTCGAACCAAGATAGAACCAGCGTTAACGGAAGTTCGTTGATACCACAATCAAACTCTTGAGACAGTGCGATAGCAAGCTGAATCGCTGAGTAAGCATCGTTACATTGGCCAACATCTAACAGACGTGGGATACCGTTAATGTCGCCGAATTGGTTTTTGTTGAAACGGAATTTACCACATGCCAATGTCAGGATTACTGAATCTTCTGGCGCTTGAGCTGTGAAGTCTGTGTAGTAGCTACGTTCAGATTTGTCACCGTCACAACCACCCACTAGGAAGAAGTGTTTGATGTTGCCTTCTTTCACTTGCTCAACAACCGCAGGTGCCGCTTCCATCAGTGCGTTACGACCAAAGCCGACAGTGATCATCTGCTCGATCTCGTCGTGTTTGAAACCTTCTTGCGCCAGTGCACAGTCAATTACTGCGCTGAAATCATCGCCTTCAAGGTGATCAACACCCGGCCAGCCCACGATGCTGCGTGTAAATAGACGGTCTGCGTAAGAACCTACATCAGGGTTAAGCAGGCAGTTAGACGTCATTACAATTGCGCCAGGGAAGTTAGCGAATTCTTTTTGCTGGTTCTGCCAAGCGCTACCGTAGTTACCCGCAAGGTGTGGGTACTTGTTTAGCTCTGGGTAACCGTGTGCTGGTAGCATCTCACCGTTAGTGTAAACGTTGATGCCCTTGCCTTCGGTTTGTTGAAGGATCTTTTCTAGATCATGCAAGTCGTGACCAGAAACAAGAATACAGTGTCCTTTCTTAGTTTTCACGTTCACGGTTGTTGGTTGAGGGTGACCAAATGTATCTGTCTCACCTTTATCCAGCATTTCCATGACTTTGTAGTTCATCAAGCCAATCTGCATAGACGTATCTAGCAGTTGTTTTAGGTCAGATGGATCTGTACCTAAGAACGCCATGATTTCGTGGTACTCAGCAAAAATAGCATTGTCAGTTTGACCAAGAACACGAGCGTGCTCCATGTAGGCTGCCGCACCTTTTAAGCCGTATAGGCAAAGAAGACGAAGGCCAATCACATCTTCGTGTTGAGAGTCGTGACCACGGTTTACAGCAGCTTGAGGCGCAAGTGCCAATAGCTCTGAAGAATCTGTTGGAAGATCGAACTGTGCTGCTGCAGAAAGTTCTGGAATTTCAAAACCAATCAATGTTGCTGCTGCACGAACTTTTTGCTCTAAACGCTGCTTGAATTCATGAGACTGTTGTGCGAATTCGATAATACGAGCAGGGTCGAAGTTAACGTTAGTCAGTGTTGCGAAGAACGCTTTTGGCGCCCACTCATCAACTTCTGTATCAATAACATCGCAAGCGCGACCTAGGCTTGCCCAAAAAGAAACGCCTTGAAGAGAATGCACCAACACGTCTTGAAGGTCGGATACTTCCGAGGTTTTTCCACACATGCCTTGTGCGAAAGAACAGCCTTTTACGGTTGGGGTTTGAATTGTTTGTTCACATTGAATACAAAACATATAAGGGGCTCCAGTAATTTTTTATTAGCTGTAAGTACTTTGCTTACAGTGACTTATTCCACCCCCCTATAGAGCATCAAGCGTGCCAACTTTTAAGTCGTTGATTTTATGGGACTTACTGTTATCCCATGATTTTAGTGCGTGATTATGACTACATATAAACTCTAAATCCACACACACCTGTGTCATAGTGACTCTCTGGTATTTATTAACGGTGTTCATGTTTCGTTCAGAATAGAAGCGATATAGTAACAACATAGAGAAAAGAGGAATGAATATGAAAAATATATTAGTTACGATTGTTGCGTTGTTTACTGGCCTATTGGCGTTATTCACGAGCTTGATTCTTGCTATCCCTTTAGCTATTGCAGCTTTAATCACTGGCAAGCGCATTCAGAATCAAATGAAAAAACAGGGTTTCGCAGCTCACATGAACACACGTCAATCATCTACCAGTGATGCCGGTGTTATTGAAGGTGAATACGAAGACCTTTCAAGCAGAAAGTAATCTAAACTTCAGTTTCAGACATAGTAAAAGAACAACAGAGACAACATCAAAAAATGCATAGAAATACTATTCTAACGCTGCTCGCCTTAACGACTTTAAGTCTCGTTGGTTGTTCCAACGAGACATCGATACCTGCTTACGAAACATCTCCAAACTTGCCTGAATATCAGCAAGACAGCTTTGATGCCTACGTCAATGAAACTCAAGATTGGTTATTGAAAAACCGTGTATTCATGACCAAAGACAAGCAGCTAGAGATTCGACTCAATTCACCCACCGAATACAAACCTGCGGCACCTAACGGTAAGGCAGTTTTATTGGTACATGGTTTAGGTGATTCTCCGTACTCATTTAAAGACATCGCAACGCACTTAGCAGAACAAGGCTACCTAGTGAGAACGGTATTGCTACCGGGCCACGGCAGTCGTGTCGGTGACTTAATGCAACCAAGCTTAGAAGATTGGCAAGGTGTTGTAGCTCATCATACGAAGCTATTGGAGCAAGAGTATGATTCTGTGTGGCTTGGCGGTTATTCAACAGGTGCGAACCTTGTGACTTCACAGGCGATGAACGATCCTAAGATCTCTGGGTTACTGTTGTTCTCTCCTGCGTTTCAACCGAGCTCTTCTGCCGTTCAATATGCGGAGCTAGCAAGCTATTTTGTCACTTGGGCGGATCAAGATCCTGAAGACAATGTACTTCGCTATAACTCACTGCCAATGAATGGTGCTTCGGTTTACTACCAAACCTCAGAAGTGGTTCGTGAGGGCCTTCAAGACAAACACTTTGATAAGCCCGTGTTTATTATGATGAGTGAAGGCGACAGTGTCATTGATACCCACTTCGTTCAGCAGGCATTTACGGAATCCATGCCAAACCCAAATAACGTGTTGATTTGGCAAGGGGAAACCACACTTGACGATCCTCGCGCTGTTCAATACAGCATGAAGATCCCAGAGCAACGTATTTCGAACGGCTCTCATATGGGTTTACTGTTCTCGCCAAGCAATCCTTACTACGGGATCAATGGTAGCGAGAAGATCTGCTCCAATGGTCAAGAGGAAGGTTTTGAAGCACAGTGCAACGCGACAAGTGAAGTGTGGTACTCAGCGTGGGGATATCGTGAAGAAGGTAAAAACCATGCGCGTTTGACCTACAACCCGTACTTTTCAGATTCCATGGAAAAGCTCGATGCGGTGCTGAATTCAGAAGGCTAACAAGCTCAAGTCTTTCGAAACCAATCCATAGAAGTCAAAAAGGCTCACTAGATAACGTCTAGTGAGCCTTTTTAATGGATATCGTTTCTTACCAATATATGGACTACCGCTATATCGTCCACACCACGCGCACAGCGAGCAGAATCAACACCACGCCTGATAATCGATCGATCAACTGCGCTTTTGCTCGAATGCGCTCTACGATCAACGGGCTAGAGAGCACCAAAGTGATAAAGGTATACCAAAGGCCATCAACAATCAGCGGCGTTGAGACAATAATCACTTGATTGCTCAGTTCATTACCTAACGCCACAAATTGGCTAAATAGAGCGATAAAGAACAGAGCGATCTTAGGGCTCAAGATAGAGATCAAGAAAGCTTCGCGAGCAGACTGCATGTAGCTCATCTGTTCACCCGCTTCCAATTTCGCGGCAACTCCACCTTTCGAACGCAACGCGTTTACACCGAGATAGAGCAGATACGCGGCACCCGCTAAACTGATCCCTTTGAACAACATTGGTGATTGCTCAAGCACAACGGCTAAACCGACAATGGTTGCGAACGCGTAGATACCTATACCCGCAGCGTGTGACCAAGCTGCGATAAGTCCGTTCATACGGCCACCAGCCAAACTGTGCTTAGCGATCATCGCCAAGCTTGGGCCCGGAGACATTGCACCCAATAAGCAAATCGCTAATAAAGAAAACCAAATTGTTACTGTCATCATTCCATTCCTAGTAAAACAAAGCGTTCCAGCTGAACACTCTACAATTAGTACTCAATACTTAGCGCTTACAATAAGCCGCAGTAGGTATTATTTGAAATCAAAGATTATCATCACTGGTATGATTTGAAATCATACTTATATTGTAACTCGACTTTTGGATGGCTTTAAACGCTTTCTCTCGAGCCCATTTATGGGCAGAGTCGTTATCATACTTAGGATGCCACATCAGCCAATAGGTATGCATTTCTGTCTCAAACGGCAGCGAAAAGTAAGCGACATCGAGATGTCGACCCAAGTTATAAGCAATATGCTCCGGCACAATCATCAAGTAGTCGTCTTGCATTAACACGTTTCCCGCCGATGAAAAGAACGGTACCTGCAACGCAATTCTGCGTTTATGTCCCTGTTTCTTTAACGCAATATCCGAATAACTGTCTTTATCTCCCCCACCCGTGACTTTGATATGTGAGTAACTCACGATGTCTTCCGAGCTTATGGCTGATTGCTTAGCCAACGGATGAGAGGCTCTCATCAAACACACGGACTTATCTTCTCCAAGCTTGATACTTGAGACATGATCCGGCTTTTTGGGGAACATACTCGACGCCAAGTGAATACCTGATTCATTGAGCGTTTCAAGGAAGTTAGGCTGCCATAGACGATAAGCCAAGTTGATATGGGGCGCGTCCTTCGACACCTCGGACACAATAATGGGCAAGATATACTGAGCAACATAATCACTCGAAGCCAACACCAATTCACCTTGCCAATCTTGTGGATCAAATGGCTTGTCATCTAAGAGGTGGTCAAACTCGCCCAGCAAGTCATCGAGCTTGCCTTTAAGCAACAAAGCACGGTTGGTTGGAACCAGTTTGTTCCCATCGCGAACCAGAAGAGGATCACCACATAGATCTCTAAGCTGAGCCAGTTGACGGCTCACAGCCGACTGCGTGATGTGCAGACGCTGAGCGGCTCGGCTTACATGGCACTCTTCAAGAAGCACATGCAGCGACC
This sequence comes from Vibrio sp. 10N.286.49.C3, assembly GCF_041469545.1. Taxonomy (NCBI): domain Bacteria; kingdom Pseudomonadati; phylum Pseudomonadota; class Gammaproteobacteria; order Vibrionales; family Vibrionaceae; genus Vibrio; species Vibrio sp. 10N.286.49.C3. Next base: position 274,473 of record NZ_JBFRKT010000008.1, on the reverse strand, counting down.
GCAGTAAATTTAAATTGATATTACCTAACATCAGCAACCTTAGAGTGAATAAGAATAGAGTGAGTAACAATAAGTTGAGTAAGTACGGACAAATGACGACACGGTGAAGGTAAGCGGTATTAACTCAAGACATATTAAAAGACGAAGTTTGCTTGTTGAAGAATTCAGTTAAGACAGTATGAGTCATAAGATGTCGAAGTTCAGGATAGCCTTGCAGCTGGTCGCGAATTTGGTTCAAACGCTCCATGCTTTCAACTTCAACATAAAGCATCATGTCGGTCTCACCGCTGATAGAGTGACACCACTGCACACCATCAATAGCGTAGATATTTTTAGCGTAAGACTCACAATTATGGTTACTGCTCGACATGTCAAACTTCAAAGAGATATAAGCGCCAACGTTCTTCGGTAAATCAGGCTCGGTCACCTGTGCACTATATCCTGTAATGATCTTATCGTTTTCCAGCTTCTTGATTCTGGCGTTCACTGCAGAGCGAGACAGGCTGACATCTCTGGCGATATCGCTCACTGAGCATCGAGCGTTAGTTTTTAGAATATCTAAAATTTGGCGATCAAATTTATCCATGCTTCTGATTCTTTCCATTTATTGTTCTATTTATAACGCCTAATTTGACACAACTTTCCTACTTATAACAGCCATTATGACCGCCGACACTTTCACGCTTAATCAAATTAATACCGTTAAATTGACGGTGTCTTAAGACGTTTCGCTAGCTGTATTATTGATGTCGACAATGTATGCTTTCAATCTCAGCCTCACAAGACTGCACCATAAAACCGATATCAAAGCCAATAGCAAGGACAGCGAATGACGCAACTCAAACAAGAAATCACGCTTATTTCAGGAATTGGACAACTCTCTACGACCTTGCTTGGCACAGGATTGTTTATGATCCCTGCGATCGCAGCAGGCATTGCAGGGCAGTTATCGCTATTAGCATGGTTAATCCTGTTTATCGCCATTTGCCCGATTGCACTAACCTTCGCAGCATTAGGGAAACGCTACCCCAATGCAGGAGGCACGGCCTATTTTGTGCGCCAAGCATTCAGCGAGCGATTAGAAACCAGTGTGGCTTGGTTGTTTGTGAGTGTTATTCCTGTCGGTATTCCAGCGGCGATTGCATTGGCAGGAGGCTTTGCTCAACAACTGTTACCAGCACCACTCGACACACCATTAGGTGCTCAATCCTTTACCATCGCTCTGCTTATTGCCGTCAATTTGATGGGCAGTAAGTCTTCAGGCCGCTTGCAAACCGTGATTGCCTTGTCGATTTTTGCTTTAGTCAGCGCTTTTGTCTGGAAAGCCGACATCACAGCAGCTGACATCGCAGTTCCGACTATGACATCCGATTCAATGTGGTCTATTGGTGCAGCACTGGCGGTTATGTTTTGGTGCTTTGTAGGAATCGAAGCCTTTGCTCACATGGGAGAGGAATTTAAGAATCCACAGCGTGACTTCCCCATCGCCATCATTACCGGGTGTTTCGTCGCAGGTTTGGTGTACTGGGCTTGTTCAGTGGTTATTATCAAGCTAGGCGCTTATGGTTCGCCGGAATTTGATGCTGCCTCTATCCCGTGGGTGACAGAGCAACTGTTTGGCAATGGCTTTAAAACCGTCATCAGTGTACTTGGCTTCTTTGCTTGTTTTGCTAGCCTAAACCTTTACACCCAAAGCTTGTCTCGCATGATTTGGGCTCAAGCTCGCCAACACACTCCGACCAATAAAATGGCGCAGCTCAACAGCCGTGGCGTACCACTTTATCCAACCTTAGCAATCGGCTTTATTGCGCTTATTTCGTGTGTAATCGGCGAGCTGTCTAATTTGGATCTCGAATTCTTTCTTAAACTCGCCAATGGTATTTTTGTTCTAGTTTATCTGCTTGCGATGTTAGCGGCCTGCCGATTACTGACTGGCGCATCGAGATACACAGCCATGATTTCACTGGTCATCTGTACCTTGGTGTTTATCTGCCTAAGTTGGTCGATGCTCTATGCAGTGACTGTTTTTGTGACATTGTCACTCCCTTGGCGCAAATGGTTGGGTAAACCCACCGTCTCTATCGACAAGTTGTAACTCGATTAGTGATGAATCAGAAAATTGTAAACAAGCCCTACCAATATTACTGATAAAAAAGCCGAGCGATCTGTTTGATCTTCGGCTTTATGTCAGCCAGTCGGATATTACCAAACCCCAGCACTGCACCACTCCAATCACGAGCATCACTTGATCCATATTCATAAAAGTCAAAAGGACGAATGATGATATTTTCAAACTCTGCTCTACGGCTCCACTCATGTTCAGATATCCCTTGATACCACTTCACTGTCACATGTAGCCCAGCAGCCTGACTGATCACTTCAAGATCGCCATGAAACTCACTTTTAATCGCTTCTATCATCGCTTCATGCTTGAGTTTGTATGAACGACGCATCTTTCTAATATGGCGCAATAAATCGCCTTCACGTACAAAGTCCGCCAGCGCTTCTTGTGTATGTGAGGCCGTGTCTCCAGTGAGCGCATCTTTAATCTCAAGACACTTCGCCACCAGACTTTCTGGCACCACCAAATAACCTAGTCGCAAGCCATTGAACATCACCTTACTCAGGGATCCGACATAGATGATGCGATCATCGAACCCTAACTTTCCCGCTAACCCTTGCATGCTGGTATAAGGGCGATGAGCAAACTGAAACTCACTGTCGTAATCATCCTCAATGATCCATGACTGATGTTGATTGGCCCAATCGATCAGTTTAAGTCGTTGCTCGGTATTTAAGGTCGTGCCCATTGGGTATTGGTTACTCGGCGTGACATACAGAGCCTTGGCGTTACTGGACAGCACTTTTTCAATATCTAACCCAACCTTTTCACGCACACTCACACCGTCTAGCTCTAGCCTCAACAGATCGATGATTTTATGCACTTGTCGATAGCCGGGCTCTTCCACAAGGATTTTGTCCCCCATCGCTAACGTTGCCATCAAACCAATTGAGATGGCTTGCTGCGCACCTGCGGTGATGATGATTCTATCGGTACTGCAGTGAACCGAGCGACTACTCGCAAGATACCCGCTCAATGCTTCCCTCAAGGCCAAGCTTCCCTGAACCTCTTGATTGCCCGCAATGTTCTGACGTGTAGAGTGACGTTGCAGCAGCCTCTGCCATTTCGCAAAAGGGAACGCATCTAAGTCAGGAACTCCGGGGGCAAAGCTGCGGTTAATGTCGTTAGGTGTCGCTATGTTTGCAGCCGGTTTACTGACTGTTTGTTTAACCTTCGGATCCTGAACACTGTTTGGCTGAGACAAACTTAGAAAGTGCTCTGGTTGTTCAACCGAGACATAAAACCCTGAGCCTTGCTTACTCTCGATATAGCCTTCGGTGACCAGTTGTTCGTACGCATAAATCACCGTATTTCGACTTACCGACAGTTCTACGGCCAACTTACGCGTAGAGGGTAACTTACTGCCCTTACTCCATAAATCTTGAACAATCTTTTCTCTGATCGCATGAAACAAGGCGGTTTGACGCGTGTCATGTTGCTCGTCTAACTGTAGGTCACCGACATCAATAGGCTGCATAACTGGATCCAAATAGTGTTTAAAAGTGGCTCTATTTAATAGACCAGTTAATCGCTACATTAATCAAAAGGCAATGATTAAGGAGCGATTATGTTATCTAGCACGAAAAGAACCACGATTAAAAAAGGGGCTCACAAAGCCGTATTTGAACAAGAGAAACTGCACCAAATTATTGATGAGAGCTTAATCGCACACATTGCATTGCAGGGTGAACAAGGGCCAATGGTTATCCCGATGCTCGCGTGGCGAGTGGATGATATGGTCTACATTCATGGGGCTAAAAACAGTCGCTTACTAAAAGGGTTAAAAAAGGGAGAGCCCACCTGTTTAACGTTCACTTTGTTCGATGGTTGGGTATTGGCCCGTTCGGCATTTCATCACAGCGCGCATTATCGTTCTGCTGTGGTATTAGGATCATTTTCAGTCATCGATGACAATCAAGAAAAGGATCGCTTGTTGAATATTTTTATTGAGCAAATCGCGCCGGGCAGAACCGATGAAGTCAGGCTCAGTAATGAGAAAGAGCTCACCGCCACCGAGCTATTGGCGATCCCTTTAACAGAAGCCTCCGTGAAGATAGGTAAACATGGAGTGAATGATGATAAAGCTGATATGGATATCCCGGTATGGGCTGGCGTATTACCTTATCGAACGGTCGTTGGGCCATTAGAAACCGTTCCAGAGCAAGAAGGCATCATTGAAACACCAGATTACCAACAAGCCTATGGTGAGCGCTGGTATCAGAATTGATACGCAAAGATGGTCAACTTAATAAAATTGCATACAATCTGAGCTACAAAAGATTCAACATAGCAAAAGAATGTAGTCAGACGATGAGAACGAATAAGGATATTCTACCATTTGAAGGCTTGCTCAATGGCATTGGGCAAGTCTATTTCACTCCGTCGGTCATGACGTCGTTTCTGCTATTGTTTGCCATTTCTATTGAGTCACTTGCGCTGGCTTTTCTTACCTTGCTTGGCGCCAGTTTCAGCTACGGATTTGCCTTACTGACCAATAAACCGTCTCATGATATTGAGAATGGCATGTATGCGCTAAATGGCGCACTGATTGCTTTGTTCATCGGGAATTTTTTTGAAGTCAATGGGTGGCTGATTATAGTAGTAGCCCTCGGCTCGCTGATAACCGTACCCATCGCCAAGATCGTGTTTAGCTTTAAGAAGTATCACGGTTACACAAGTGCCTTTATCCTCACCTCTTGGCTGATTTATGCTATCCAATCAACCTTGGGGCTATCGGCGTTTTCGGCACCTGACTCCGCACTGAGGCCACTAATCAGTCTTGAGGTAGGCTCGTGGTTCAGCTTACCAACAGCGGTGCTCCCGTTATTGAAAGGGATCAGCCAAGTCAGCTTCATCGATAATGCACTATCGGGTCTAGTCATCTTGGTTGCCATCGCACTCAACAATATCAAGCATGCGCTATGGGTAGTACTCACAGTGTTAATCAGCACTGTTTTTAGCCACATGATTGGCGCTTCTGGCGCGCTAATTGAGCAAGGTCTTTACGGGTACAACGCCATTCTTGCCACTCTAGCACTGGTGCCCTATCCGCGAATCCCTTGGCCGTTAATCCTATTAGGCATGCTGTTGAGCTGTCTCATCACACTTGGTTTTCATGAACGGTCACTGCTACCACTGACCGCGCCTTTTGTCCTTAGCACTTGGATAATCGTTTACCTATCCACTCATTTTAAAAAGCTAGATGAAGACTAATGATGATCAGTATTGACTATCAAAACGCTCAATATACTGCTTAGGCGTCAAACCTCGATGTTTCTTAAACATCCGATTAAAGCTCGCGACGTTGGTATAACCTAACCTCTTCGAGACCTCTTCCACTGGCACTGAATACATCAGTAGCTCTACCGCCACGTTGCTTAACGCATACCCCATAATGGTAGAAAAATTGATGCCCGATTTATGCAAACGGCGTTGAAACTGCTGCTCAGAGAGCCCTAATAAACTGGAAACCTTGTGAAGGGTTGGTAAACCAAAGTGGCGACTGTAGTTGATCATCTCATAGGTGACCTTATGTTCATCACCAGCATCTGGCATGTTTAGATAGTTATCCAAGTCATGAAAGTTCATCGCCAGATTTGCTTTACTGTTCGATAGTGATTGATTGATGGATAACCTCGATTCACTCGGGATCCAAACCTCTGTGCGAGGCTGTCCCCATTGAATCGTACAGCCGAAATATTCATGGTAGAGGTCAACATTCTCTCGACGACCTGCTATTGAAACCGCAACGGGTTTAAAGTCATCACCCAAATATCGACGTAAAATCTTCATAATGAAAACCGCGACTCTTATTGAGTCATGTACTTTACCCGTTTCTGAGTAAGCAGGATTGTCGTAGCACCATTTAATCATTGTCCCTACCTGTGCACCGTATAAGAACGCACCAGACTGTAAACAGTGCAGGCCGATGTTCACTCGGCGGATCGTAGAAGCAAGATCATGTCCAGAAAAAAACCAGTTGGTTAACGGGCCTAATTTTTCAATATCCACCCGGTCAGACAGTTTCAGAATAATATCTGGATCATTAGTTTGCTGTTCAAGAAACCCATACCATTTATCGACTTCATTGACCGGAATAAGATTCATTGAGTTAGTAAATACAGACTTCGGAATACCTAAACGCTCCGTATTAACCACAGGGTTTGTGACAGCGTGTTGATAAATACCCAAAATCCCTAACGCTCTTAAGAAGTTACAATTGTTCATTCGTCGCTAACCCTTAGAAAGGAGATCATAGATCAAATCATATAATTGCCATTATCGAAGTAATTAGTAAATTTACAACCTGTAAATCCAACTTCCATCACACTCGGCGTTCAAATTTTACTTAGGGTTGATCAATGAGTTTACTAAGTGTCCCATTTGTTGGAACAGGCGCAGACACCGCATTACACGTCGTAGCTGGCGTTGTGTTGGTCGCAACAATCGCAGCTGCATGTTACGGCTTTTGGCGTGTTCATGAATTACCAATCAATAAAGCCCACAGTAAAGAGCATCACCAGCTCGGTTTAATCACAGCTTTAACTTGGATTGGCTTCATATGGCACTGGGTATGGGTACTTGCCGTCATTTTAGCGTTTGTTGATATGGAAAAAGCCATCATAAACCTGAGAGACACATGGAAAGCACCTGCGGAGCCAACAGAACAACAAGTTAAGAATGATCAAGATGGGGAGAGCCAAACATGTTAGAAGGCTTAGCTCTGTGGGCACTGTTCATCTATCTACTTAGGCTTATTGGTATGCCATGGAATAAGGGCACCAAAGCATTTTCTTATCTAGGTGGTACATCATGGTTATTGTTTGTTTGGGTTGGACTCATTAACTACACTCCTATGGATCTCTCTGGAGGTTCAGTCGTTCAATCACCACACATTCAGCTACGTCCAGATTCAACCAATGTGTCAGGCAAAACAACCAAGGTTCACATTAGACCGAACCAAGACGTGATTGAAGGTCAGCTTATTTACGAAATTGATGACACCAAATATGTTATTGCAAGAGATAAGGCTAGCGTGCAACTTGAATCGGCGAACGTTGCTTTAGATACCGCTCGCCAAGAAGTGAGCATCGCTAAAGTAAGCTATCAGTCAGCGCTTGAAGATATCAAAGCCTCTGTCGCTCAGATAGAATCAGCAAAAACAGATCTTGTTCTGCAATCTAAAACACTTGACCGTTACCAAAAGCAAAACAAAGTTGTAGAACATACGATTACTGAGACTGACATCGACCAACAAACGGCAAAGGTAGACTTGGCAACGTATAACGTCACCACATTGGAATCTCAACTGAGTAAGAAAGAAGTTGATGCTGAGAACGCGAAGTTAAACATCCACAAGGCAGAAACCAACGTCAGTAAGAAACAAACTGAGGTAGATTCGGCAAAAGCAACATTGGCTCAAGCTCAATGGGATTTGAACAGTACCAAAGTAACGGCGCCGACTGACGGCTTTGTAACTAACTTCATTCTTCGTGAAGGACAGCGAGTATCAATGATGCCTCGTATCCAAATGTACACTGAAGAAAAATACGTGTTAATGCGAGTGAATCACCAAGCTATTCGTAACGTAAAAGTGGGCCAGCCTGCAGAGTTTGCAACGGCGGTATACCCAGGCAAGATATTCTCTGCAACCGTAGAAGGCATTGTTGAAGCGACGGGTGAAGCACAAGCTAGCCTATTAGGTATTGATGAACAAGTTCGTGTCACCACAGGTCGAAATCTTCAGAACAAGCACCACTTTGTCCGCTTAAAAATTGACGAGGCGGAAGGTTACGATATTCCAGTCGGCTCTGTAGGGTTAGCTTGGGTAAGCGGTGAGAAGCCTATCAGCTTTATGGCGTTCCTAGACGTAATACGCGGGATCATCATTAGAATGAAGTCCCAGTTATACTTCTTCTACTCGATCTAATACTTGTTTTAGATAAAACGATACAAAGCCCGTGAGATCTGAGATCGCACGGGCTTTTTATCTATTTTACCGTTAGTTGCAGACAGAGCAGCAAAAATCAAAAACTAAGCAGTATTCAGTATTCAGTAT